>JBHLLE010000333.1:0-5041 GCA_048885945.1 Candidatus Hermodarchaeota archaeon
ACAGTAAATCTAAGCATTAAAGCAATTGGTGATGATTCTGCACTCGATAAATTAAAAAAATTAAGCGAAAAATATTTAAAATTTCTTAAAATTTAGATTTTTCTTACTAAATAGAATTAATTTTTAAAATTGTTTCCAATTTTTTTAAATTTTAATTCTTTAATATATAAACATACAATTATTGTTTAATGTAATATTTATCTAAAAAAATTTTAATAACTAATTTACATCTAAAAATAAATTTGATAGTTAGACTCCTAAAATTAGCAAAAAACTGACAAAAAAATGGCAGAAAAAGAGTTTGAAGAAATCTATAAAATCGATGAGAAGCGACTGATTACATACTATAAAAGAATTGAAAATCAATCTCCTGACTTATCTATTAATGACATTGTAGCAAAATTTCTTCAGAACCAATCTATAGGAAAATCTACTTCTCAAATATCTATGGTGCTCAACTATTACGAAGATAAAATTTTAAATACTAAAAGTATATTAGATTTTGCGTTGGAATGGATTAGAGCACAAAAAATACGCTTTGAATATAGGAAGCATCTTAATAAAGCTCTTTATACTAATTTTGAGGTTGCTGTTGACGATTGCATTTTTATTTTTTTCTTTAAATTTGACAAACATATAAGACAATTGTTAAAGGAAGAAGTTAAGGAGTATGAAGTTAGTGCTCTTTATGAGGTATTCTTCAGTCCTGATGACAAAAATATTAATATAGCAAAGATTTTACAAGATCATAAAGATAAAGTTCCTACTTTTTTTAAAGAAGCTAAACGATTGGATACCAGTTTAATCACTTTAAGAGCTGGATTAAATAATATAATCAAAAATGATTGGGCAGCCTAAATAAATAGTGCTGAATGTTTTAATTTGAAAATTTTATTTACCTGATATTTTTATTTAAATAGAAAATTAAATTTTCGAAATCCTAAATTTTAAAATATCCTACTTTATTGATTATTTAAAAATATTAAATTCGAATTTAAGCTACTTTCTTTAAATGAACGACGAAGATAGGATTTTAGGGGTCTTTTTTTCAGATAAAGATAATTTAATATATGACAAGATTAAATTCTCCGGAGAACTATCTGAAGAGAATAAAAACCAATTAAATATGCTTTCATATAGATTTTTAGGCCCTGTTTTTTTAACCGCAGCAAGTGCTTATAAAGACACATGGAAAATTGAATTTATAGAATCGACACTATCTCACTATAAGGGGCGAATGGAACATATTGATATTATGCAATCTTTTTTTAGCTTAAACTCTTCAATTGTTTCTGATGATGGGATTACTAATCTATTTGCATTGATCGGTTCAAATTATACGGAGGATGTTAAAGATATCTATGGTATTTTATCAAATTATATTCATCCTAGTATAATACAAGGAAAAATAGTAAACGAAGATTTATTGGGAAATAGATTTAAATTTCATTCCTTTATAGAACAAGAGCTCCTAAGAGGGCTTAATTTAGTTGACTATTCCCTTGGTTCTAGTAGAAAAATCTACTGGGAGGAGCAACACAAATATTCTTGCGTAGGAATTATTGAAAGAAAAATATTAGAAGGTGAAAAAAGTTCTGTTTTATACACCTTTGACGAAAAAAATATATTAAGAAAAAAGACGCTCAATTTTATCCCTTCTTTTTATGTTATGTCAATTTTACCGAATTATTACGAAGAGTTGATTGATGAAACTTTAAACCTATTTGATAAAACTAGTTTATTTCCAAATATCAGACTAATAGAATTAAGGAGTAAAAACAAAAAAGTTGTCTATTTAGAAGAATTTTTAGTTAGTGATAATGTAAGACATAGTTATGGAGCTATTTTAGTTCAGGATAACGAGTCATTTGGCGAATTAAATAATATTTCCTATTATAAAAAAGGGCTAAGGCAGATAATGGATGAAAACAAAGAATTAAATCAAATCTTAAACTTTTTTAATCCTCAGTTTACTCTTAAAAAATGGAGTTCTAAATCCGAAAGTGATTTGAATAATATCAAAGGTATTTTAGACAATATTTATATTTAATAATAGAATCAATTTTGAATAGTTAAAATGGAAGATATAGAATTTGAAAAATTATATAAAATAGATAAAAAACGATTGTCAAGTTATTATAACAGAATTAAAAATCAGACCAGAGAGAACGATCCTCTCCATGTAATGACTAAATTTCTAAACAATCAATCTATTGGGTCAACATATCAAGAGGTATACGATACTCTCGTATATTTTAACGAGAGATTGGCAGAAGATAAAACACTATTAGAGCTTGCTTTTGAATGGATTAGAGCTCAAAAAATTAGATTAGAATATAAAAAATATCTTATTAGAGCTCAATATCCTAATAATGATTTATGTTTAGCGATAGACGATTGTATTTATCGATTTTTTCTAGAATATAATAAATATATTAGAAAATTATTCCAAAAGGATATTCGTGAGCATAATATTTCCGCTCTGTATGAGATTTTCTTTTCTCCTTTTGATCGTAAAAATCTTGTAATTGAAGATATCGTTTTTAGACATCTTCATAATATCCCTACTCATTATTGTGGAAGTAGTAAAATAAATACTAGTGTAATGACCTTAAGGGAAGGATTATCAAATATTATAGTTAAAGATTATGAAAATGTACTTTTCTCAAGAAAAGAAGAAGAGCAAGCAAATGAAGTGATAACCAAAAAAAATATTAAAGAAGTTAAAAAACCGCTTTATGAATTTAATGGTTCAAATCTGGAGCGTCTCATTAAAACATATTGCTTTAGGAAGGTAGAAATACAGCCAAAAGCGTTAGAAAGTGCTACTACAAACTTTTTAACTTCATATTTTAAATTTGGCACCTTTTATATCTATAATGATTTTCAACAAACTCTAATCACTTCTTTAGCGGAATATATCAATTCAGGGCTAACGGGAAATTTAAAATCTTCTTATAGTGTTGAAAGATTAGAGCAATATATTTCCTATGAAATGACTGATTTTATGAAGATTGATCCTAATAAGAAATTAGATGGATCAGCTTGGATTAAAGATTTAAAACCTATGATTAATAAATTTATTAAAACTTTCTTGATAAATTTATTTGACTAAAGGCTAATTCCTTTAATTGATGAAAAATATTATAAACAAAAAATTCACAATTAAATATTAAATAATTTAAAAAAATAATATATATAGACCATTAGTCAGATTTAAACGCTTATTATAAAAAGAATATCGGTGGTAATGTATAATGAGTGAAGATGAAAAACTTGCGGAAACAATTGATTTTGATTCAATTTTTGATTTGAATTTAAGCGTTGAAGAATACACTGAAAAATTACAAACATTATTAGACGAAAGTCAAGTGGGGATTGTTCAGAAAAGAAAATTATTACGCCAAAAAGTCCAGGAATTTAAAGACGAAAAACGAAGACCACACCACGAATTAGAAGAAGAAAAAAAGTTTTACTAATTAATACTAAAAATTCTTTCTAATTTTTTTCTAATCACGGGATTTAATTCCTTCCTTGTTTTTGCCTTTAAAAGTTCGTAAATTAAGGGATCGTCAAGATATTTATCAACTAATAAGTTAATCACTGCCCATCTTACAGAATCGTCTGGATCGTTTATCAGAGGTAATATAAACTTGAGATATTTATTATCTCCTTTTTTACCAATCTCCATTATTGTCCTTGCTCTTATTAAAAAGTCAGGATTGTACAATTTTGGTATTAAAGGATAATCAATTTTTTTCTCTCTAATATTTCTTAGTAATAAATTAAAGATCTCTTTTTTAAGTTGATGGACCTCGTCCATCTCTTTAAATGCTAAATCTATCTGAGCTTCGGCTTTTTTTCCAAGTTTTAATAGACTCTCAAATGAATAATAAAAATCTTCTGACATATCTAGTTTTAAATTATCAATTAATCTCTTGATAATTTTGTCGTTAATTTGAGACATTTCAATAAACTGCCAATTCTCTTCTTCCAAGGTTTTATTATCCCCTAAATAACTCTCTTAATTTATTATATATCTTTTAACTTATCTTTATTAAATTATACATCGTCTCTATTTAATTATTTTATTATTAAAATGAAAATATGTAGAAATAAATTTATCAATCTTTATCGATAATGGATATCAGATTAAAAAAAAAATACTAATTAATAGAAGATTGTCTTCGACAAAAATATTTAACAAAAAATAATAATAAATTAATGAATGCAAAGATTAACCATTAAAATAATTTATAGATGATCCAAATAATAAAATACTAACATTATTGTAAAAATATATGGATAAAAAATAATAGATTCATTCATAGGTTTAGCCTTTTTTTTATAACTAAAAAGTATATATATCATTTATTGATATATATCATAATCCGATGCATATTGAAATAATGCATCAACCACCAAATTGATTGAAGTAGCTGAAATTGGTTGAGGAATTAGCAAATAAATTTGAAAAAGCCATAAAAAAAGGATTTACATCAATATTAATTTTATCAGTTCTTGAAAATGGACCTTCATATGGTTATAAAATTGGAAAAGAGATTGAGGAATTAACCTATTCTATATGGGAGCCTCCAGCATCTACAATGTATACACTTCTTAAACAATTAAGCGGACAAGGTTTAATAAGGGCTAAGGAAATTGATTCTGAAGAGAGAGGAAAAAAAATCTATGAGATCACCCAAAAGGGATGTGAAACCTTAAATTTAATGAGAAAAAAACAATTAAAAATTAGAAATGCTTTACAATCATTCTTAATTTCTACAATAGGATCGGAGGATCTCTCAAATTTCAAAGAATTCGTGGAAACACCAATTAATCAGCAAATTAGTAGTAAAAACAAAATATCTTCTAAAAAATTACAAGCAACTCCATTTGATGGTCCATTTGATATGGTATTTCATAAAAATAATAATATTACAGATGTAGAGAAAATTGATTACCTAAAACAAAAAAAAATTCACCTTCTCAAACATAAGGAAATTATAAAAAGAGAAATAAAACAAATAGAAAAGGCAAT
>JBHLLE010000334.1:0-5038 GCA_048885945.1 Candidatus Hermodarchaeota archaeon
ATTCGAGCAAAATCGGGATAATACTTACCCAAATAAGGAAAATATAGAAAATTAAGTATCTCTTTTTCACTAATACTGTCGGAGTAAATGGTCCTACCCTCATAGAAGTTGGAACAGACATTTTTAATCTACTTTTTTTTTTCTTTTTTTTTATTATCAATATTAATATCGTGTTCAATTAAAACCGCTCGTTCTTCGTCAACACTTCTTTTTGTCATTTTTGATTCAAATGCGAGTTGATTTGGTTTTAACTTTATTGCAGGGATTCCAAAATAGATCCAACTCGATTCCAAAACTTGATTATAAACAGTTGATGATATTGCACCGAGTAACGCATCACGACCAGTAATGGTGCCCGGTGAAATGCACGCCATCCCACCAATAACAGTATAATCGTTAAGGAAAACTCTCTTAATAACTAAATATTTTCCTATAACCATTGAACTCATGACTACAGCTCCCTGTCCAACCATTACATTTCTACCCATGGTAATAAATTCAATATCACACCAAGAATCTGGTAAATGACTTGAAAAATCCATTTTTATTCCAAACCATCTTAAAGCCCACGTATCAATCCACGGTAGAGGACAATTTCTAACAAGCCATAAAACTAATTTTTTTACTTCAGTACGTAAACACCAAAATTCAAAATCAGCATCTCCTAATTCAGCTCTAAAAACACCTTCTCTAGGTTGGTGAATTAGATTAATTAAAATTAAAAATAATTTACTAAAAAAAATACAACTCATTATAAAAATGAAAAACATAGAAATGATTGCAAGTGGTATAAAAATAAGAGTATAAATCCATGCTTCCCA
This sequence comes from Candidatus Hermodarchaeota archaeon, assembly GCA_048885945.1. Lineage (GTDB taxonomy): Archaea > Asgardarchaeota > Lokiarchaeia > Sigyniarchaeales > SOKP01 > LW40-45. The sequence continues at coordinate 822 of JBHLLE010000334.1, forward strand.
GTTTTCTTGAATCGGAGGGTGATTTTTAGTCCATTCGTACCAATATATCCCTACAAGTAATCCACTAAACCAAAAAATTGGAATATATATCGCTAAAAACTTAATATTAACTCTACTAATAGCACTGCTAGTTGTAAAATCAAGTGCAAAATCTTCAGTCAGTTCTAATTTATTTTCTGTTTTATCACTCACTTTTCATTTCACTCTTCCAATTTTACATTTTTTTCGAAATCAACATCAGATATTTTCAAATAGTCCATTATTTTTTTTTGAAATATTTTTCGAGCAGGTAATCCAAAATAATAGTGAAATCCTTTAGCTTTAGAATTCTTTCCAAATCCACTTAAAGGTAATACGTAAGAATTATCGTTTAATTCACATCCAGGACCAACAATACCAAATGCTGAACAAGTGACATTATCTCCTAATTTTATTTCAAAATAAGGGATCCGTCCGAATATACCTTCAACTGTATGGCTACAAATTGCTGAATTGACCCCTACATAACAGTTGTCTCCTACATCAATAAATTTATCTGCAGAAATCTCTTCTTCAACGGTAGTTCCCTTGCCAATTTTACAGGATCCAACAAAATTATAATACCAATTAGCAAACCAAGGGAAAATCCCTTTTGTAAACGCATACTTCCCATATTTAATTATAAATGAACGTATATGATAATAATTTAAAGTGTCACTTGGGACATTTCTCGGAATAACGCCATTCTTTGTTGGACACATTTTCTCTGTAAAGCTCCACCACAAACGCGTAATTACTGCTATGAAAAATAAGTGAAGCAGATAACTTAAAATCATAACTATTGGAAATAGTATCAAAGCTAGTAATGACTTAAAATCGAGGAAAATTGATATGAGATCGGGATTTTCTAAAAAAAAAGGTTGAAAAATTAAAAGATAATATAGTAAATATAGAATTGCGGGAAGCATAAATGAACCAAAATAAACAATTACGAAAAATGTCATATATATATGGTACTGAAGGTTTATCTCGTGATTTTCAGTTTCTCGATCATTTTTCCTTGACTTTGATTTTTCCTCCGCCATCTTTCATCACTTTCGATAATTTATAAAAATTCTCTTTTAAAGTTTATCCTAATAATAATAGAGATTTTGCTAGAATTAGAAGGAGAAAATATTTAATTTTAAAACTATTTATTTTGGCTCATATATCCTTTAATATAACGCTCAACTTTTTCAGCTGGTTGAAATATTCCAAAATGTCCTTCGCATAAAATATCAGCTTTCAAATCAAGCAATTTTTGCATAGATTTCTGATAATCAGCTAAATTAGAACCGAAGCTTTTCATAAATGGGCCATGAATGTCTTGCCCGAATAATATTTTAGTACCATCAATCTCCAATAATACTGAAATTGATCCAGGAGTATGACCTGGGGTATGAATGCATTGAAAATCATATATCCCCAATTTTAATACCTCACTATCTCCTTTTAATCGTCTCTCCAGCTTCACAGGTTTATAATTTACACCATACCAAGATGCGGCTGTTTTCTCATCATGACCTCTCTCTTCAATAGGATCAGCATCCAATTCATGGGCGTAGAATTTAACTATCTTATTATAGTCTTTAAGATCTGCACACGCACCAATATGATCTATGTGAAAGTGAGTTATAATGCAATGTTTGATCTCTTTAGGATTTAATCCAATTTTAGTTATATTTTTAATTAATTTTAGACTCATTCCACAATCAATCAGAACTAATCCATCAACACTATTTGTATTAACTAAAAATACAGAACATCCTGAATCCCCAAGATGATACACATTTTTAAAAACTTCTTTCATTTTACAACTCGTTTATTAATTATTTAATTGAAATATCTTTCTCTTAATTTTTTTAACAGATCTGGATAATTTGAATAGATTGCACGAACAAATTCTCCATTTTCACGGATTTTTAATGCTTTTTTCATATCGCTTTTTAAGTTAACGTCCCATACATAACATTTAAACCCATTTTTTATAATATTAACAAAGTTTTCTTTAGTAAGTTGATCGATTTTAATATTTAACACATTTACATTACTTTGGATCAATTTTTCATATTTCATCGTGTGATCAGTTAGACGTTTTATATATGAAGGTACAGTATGAACTAATTTTATTTTCTCGTTATTTTTTCTTAGCTTTTTGAGAATGTAGATACGAGTATCTGTGACTTCAACCTGATTAAAATTAGAAAATTTTTTTACTATATCTATTAAGGCTAAACCTGCTTCTCTATTTATAATATCAATACTATATCGAAAATTCTTCGGACAATAACCAAATGTATCAAAAACCTCTTTTAAAGTGGGTATTTCTCTTTTATCTTTAAATTTTAGAGATCTAAGTTCCATTAACGATAAATCGTTCACACTATAATATTTATCTTCTATTTTAAAAGCAGGATCGTGAAAACAGACGAGATTCTTGTCTTTTGTTATCTGAACATCCGTTTCGATTCCAACTTTCATTTCCACAGCTTTTTGAAATGAATCTATTGTATTTTCAATACAATAACCCATAGCGCCTCTATGTGCGAAGATATAAGGTTTATTCATCCTTAAGAGTTAAATCTAAAAATCTAATTAAAGTCAAAAACAATATTTTTTATAAAAATTTTAATTACCAATATTACTTAATTTTTATTCTAATGTCGATTAATAATGAATGAAACAAGGAATAATCAACAAATAAAGGAGAATAAGTCTTTTTCACAAAAAATAAAAAGCTACTTTAAAAAATTATTAGATTTCTCCAGCTTTGATTTAAAAACTACAATATATATAATAATATTCATTATTTTGTTTGTTATATCTGTATATTTATTGTATTATATCTATTTTGTAGATCAAACTTTTCTATACATTCTCGTTGTTGAGTGGTTTGTAAATCCAATTATTAGATTGGGCATATGGGGGATATTTCTATTTGTAGGTGTAATGGCAATACAAGGGCTCTTAGTTCCAATACCATCTGAGCTAGTTCTTTTAGCATCTGGTATGATTTGGGGATTTTGGATTGGGGGTATAATGGGCATCATTGGAAGTATGGCAGCAGGATTATTATGTTATTATATCGCATATAAAGGAGGAAGACCGCTCGCGGAAAAATTTGTTGGTGAAAGTGCCCTAAATATGGCAGATAATTTTATTCAAAAATATGGAACGGGTGCTATAGTCATAGCTAGACTTTTACCTTTTGTTGCATTTGATCCTATAAGCTATATTTCTGGAATATTAAAATACCCCATAAAGAAATATACTATTGCTACTTTTATCGGTTCTATACCAAGAGCATTTTTCTATGCTTTTTTAGGTGCTACACTTATATCTCATGCTCCAGGAGAGACAATTAATTTATCTGAAATTCCTTTTAATAAAATCGAAGCACAAGCGGCCCTTTTTAATAACATTTTGCTATTAATATTAGGTATCTTAGTAGTGATCTTTATATCCTATTACCTTTTTAGCATTTACTGGGAAAAAAAGAATCTTAACTCAAACAAAACATCATAAATCTGATTTTGAAATTGAACATGAAAATTAACGAAAGTCTTGAAGGATATCTTATTCTCATTTTTGCTGTTTTTACATGGTCATTTTCAGAGATTATTGTAAAAATTCTACAAGGTTCTGTAGGTGCTTATTCATTATCTTTTTTCAGATTTTTTATTGGCGGTTTATTCTTACTAATTGTACTAGTCTTTAAAAGAGATCTTTCAGGTATAAAAAAAATGATAAAAGATAATTTTATCCTGATTATTGTTGCTAGTTGTTTTGCATCAGGACTTGCAAATATAATATATTTCATAGGAGTTTCTAATACTCAAGCTAACATTGCTGCCACGATATATACAACATATCCAATTTGGATTACAATTTATTCAATTTTTATATTAAATGAAAAAAGCAATCTTAAATGGAAATTTATCGGAATCATTATAGGTTTAATAGGAGTGGCGATTTTACTGACAAATTTTAATCTTTCTGAAATATTTTCGTCTCAAAATCTATATGGGAATTTTCTTGTTTTATTAGGATCTATAATATGGAGTTTATACTCTGTTTTAGGTAAAAAGATTCAAATAAATGAAAAAGAAACAACAAATGTGGCATTAAAATTCTGTACAATTTCTTCCTTTCTCGCCTGTATACCAGTCTTTATTTTACTAATGTTCACCCCCGAGTTT
>JBHLLE010000335.1:0-5030 GCA_048885945.1 Candidatus Hermodarchaeota archaeon
AAAATATGCTAGGTTTTTTTTATTAGCAACCCACGGATGTGTATATATATTGAAGTCTGGATACAGTCATATAAAAGAAACTTTTGAAAAACACGAGAAAGGATATCAAACACCGCATTGGGAACGGGGAATTGAATATCGAAAAGGTAATTCTATTCAAAGAGTTGAAAAGCCCACTAAACTTCACCGAGCAAGGGAATTGGGATATAAAGCGAAGCAAGGATACATTATAGTGAGAGTTCGTATTAGAAAAGGAGGTATGCATAAAACACGCCCAAAACGAGGTAGAAAACCTAGAGCAATGGGTGTTTCTAAGTACACTACAGGAAAGAATCTTCAATGGATTGCGGAAGAAAGAGTTCAGAGAAAGTATCCAAACATGCAAGTTTTAAATTCATACAAAATTTATGCTGATGGTAAAAGTTGGTATTATGAAGTGATTTTAGTAGATCCTCATCATCCTGTTATTAAATCAGATCCTAAAATTAACTGGATCTGTGAAAATCCAAATAAAAAAAGAGTCACCAGGGGTCTAACATCTGCTGGAAAGAGAGCAAGAGGGCTACATAAAAAAGGATGGGGATCTGAGAAGACTAGACCTAGTATCAGAGCAAACAAAGGACGAGGAAAATAATTCTATTATATATTTAGGTTCTAATAATATCTAGATACAAAATTATTAGAACCTTCGAATATCTAAACTTATTTAATTAAAAATTATTCATCAAGACAAGAAATTCTCTATTCTAATAAAGTAATGTAATTAAGCGGACCCGGCAGGATTCGAACCTGCGACTTTCGGATTAGAAGTCCGACGCCCTATTTACTTGGTTATTATAAAGTAAAAAACCACCAGGCTAGGCTACGAGTCCTTTTTCAATTATATTAATATTTAAAATATTGATTAATCTTTAAATTTTTGTACATAGAATACAAACCACCTTATAACTAAATAAGCGATTTCTGGGTAAGCTCAATCTTTAAAGAAATAGGGATCTAATTGAAATTGACGTAAAAGTACAATTCTTAAAATTATTATATATCTTAGGCTTAAGTGTTTTTATGTCGACTAAGTCTGGCTAAAACCATGTCTATAAATTAATAAATTATTAATATATTCCTTTTAATAAACAATATTCTTAAAATAAATTTAAGATGAATGTTAAATTTAGTGTTTTAAATTAAAACTTAAAGAGAGAGTATTTTTTTGCTCAAAAAAAAAATCTATATACACCAAAACATTCCTTATGCGTTTAATTGGAATAAAGAGCATCATAAAAAGAAATACTCTCAAATATCTACAAATCAAAGGGAATTAAATAATCTTAAGCGTCATTTCAAAGTAGTTTATGAAGGGGTGATCCCAAATAATTTATTCAATTCTCGATATCTGCCTAGAGTATCACAATTCAAGATTAAAGGTATTAAAACAGCTTTTATTAGAAGTTTTAGCAAGAAATTAATAAGATCAGGCAAAATTCAGTATTATGATTCAAATTCTAAATTACCTCAATATGTCCAAAAAGTAATTGAAACTTATCGAACCGAGAAAAAGGAGAAAATCCCAGGACATGAACCTATATTAAAGAATATACTTATTAAGGATAAAGATTCAATAGCAATTGAAGTCCCTATTTGGAATGAAGGAGAGGATAAAGTCATTACAGGACATATCGATTTACTACAAGTTCAAGATGATCTAATTAAAGTTTTAGATTATAAACCGGAAGGGGATTTTTTAATTTCCTTACCGCAAGTAGCAATGTACGCGTATCTTTTAAAATCTAAATTAGATCTAAAGAATATCAAGTGTATTTCTTTCAATAAAGATGAGGCCTGGGAATATGATCCTAGTATTCTAGTTTCAGATATCAGAGAATATTTAATTTCTCATCAAATAAATCACAGACCGTGGGAGAAATTTTTATGAAAAATAATTTTAATTCTTTTTCTCTTTTGGTTCAGGAGCTTTAAGCTCATCTTTAGTCTTTAAGTAACCTTTTAATAATAGGTAACAGAGAAAAAGTGAGATAGCTTCTACTGTTAACCCAAAAAAAGTAATAATGGTTCCATTATACCCAAGATATCTTAGTAAAATAGCAATAGCAAGACCGGATGAGGCTAACGAAAAAACGATAATCCCTCTAATAATATCCATAAAAGATTTCTTGATATAGACTAATTCTTTCTTAACCCATGAGAATAGTGAAGACATTAGGAGTAAAAGTTGCTTTCTAATAATTTTTTAAATAAATTAATTATCGAATATTTTAATATCTTTTTCATTTTGAAGTTAAATCTCTTATTGCTATTTTCAAAGTGATTATTTTTTCTTAAACTTAGAATATAATGCTTTATCCAACAACAACCCAATTTTCTTAGCAATTTGGGAAGATATTTCATATTTTTCACCATCAAGTAGATTTAAATCACCGTTGAGAGTCCTCGATTCACCTACTCTTTTATTTAGCACATTTGTGCTTATTTCACTTACAATTTTTTTTATCTTGTCAGAATCAGGCAAATTTATTTTAGGGTCATAGGATTTTATTTTTTCAACTGCAAATCTGAAGAATTCACAGATTAAATCGATTGAATTCCCCCTTAACTCGCTATGTAATTTAATATTCTCGGTGGCTGTTTTAGAATCTTTTTCTTGCCAATATAATTGATTTGGATTAATTCCGGGGCTATTAATCCTCATTAGTGAACTAGTTATTCTCCTTTCAATCCAATTTAAAGTACTTAACTCTTGTCTTTCTCTTATTTTTTTTGCTTGAACTTCCTTTTCTTTCTCCTTAGCTTCAATCTTTTGCTCAACATCTTCTTTACGAACTCGTTCAAATTTTTCGAGTCTTTTAACTATATCATAACCGATACAATAAGAAATTGGAGAAATTAAATCTGATTTTAACTTTAATGATATTATATCTTCGTAAACCATACTATCATTGTTTTTGAGCCTATTGACTCCCTCTTTTAGAGAAATTTCAGTTAATCGCGCTAAAATAAATCCATTGACTAAAAAAGGCTGATTGGATGCGTCCAAAACCACTACTAATTCTTCTTGTCTTTTATTTAATCGTTTAATCATTAATTCTTCCAACTTGATTTTTACCCATTCTTCTGAATCCGTCGTACCACTTATTTTTTTCAATGCTAACAGTAGTAATGATCTATCATTAGATATTTTAGAATAGAGTTCAATTATTCTACTAAGTTGTCTTAAAATTTTAGACAAAATATAGAAGAAAATGTCTTTTACAATTTTGTTGATTATATCTTCAAAATCTAATAGAAATAAAAGGTGTGAATAATTTTGCAGCTTCAATTCATTTAAAAACACATTGTCAATTACTTGCTTCTTTTTTGAGAAACCCAGAGTGTTTTTTTGATCAGTAAGCGCAACAATATCAAGTTTTTTTATATTATATCTGACCATGTTTCGTTTTACTTCCTCGGTTATCTCAAAATCCATATTTGAGAGATGGAGAACATTATATACGCCATATTTATTCAATAAGTATATGATTTCATCAAAACTAGATTCGTTTAAACACTGCAAATAATAAACAAAATCATTAGGATTCTCTTTTAATTTCCTGATCAATTCAGATTTTAGGTAAAAGATTATTTTATTTTCAAATTGTTCATAATTGATTTTTTCATTAAGTGCTTCTTCTATCTTTTTGATCAGTGTTTTCTTAATATTATTTGCTTCTATGAATGTTCTCAAGCCTGGGATAGAAATCGGGAAATATTCAAAATTAAAATCTATAACTCTTCTTTTTATCATTCTTACAGGCATTGCTTCAATTTGTAATTCCTTATAAGATTTAAATTCAAAATCAGCACGGATTTTGTTAATCATACGATCTAATGTTGCTAATTCAATGAATTTATCTTCTTTTTCTTCTAATTTTAACTTCTTTTCTATATCAACTGATATTTCTTTAAAAGCAGAACTTTCTTCTAAGATCTCTTTCTTTACTTCATTAGTAAGACCAATTAAATCTCCTATTAAATCATAAAAGTAAAAAGAGGGATAATTACGAATAATTTCTTGTAATTCTTGTTCAATATGGCTTTCAATCTCTGTTATCATCTTCTTTTTCTGGGTTTCTTGGAGATTTAAATTTCTAACTTCAATCAGAAATGAAATAAATCGATTTTCCAAATCAATAATCTTATTAAGAAGGTTGATTTCCAATGAAAATGAATTCTTTAATAGTTTATCTAATTCTTCAATCAAAATTCCTTTTTCAGATACTTCTAGCTTTTTTGTTGAGTCAAATGTAAATTTGTTTGTATCTATGGTATTTTGTACTTTTATTCCTAAGCTATGATAAATATGGATGGTTGCCGTTGCAATTAGAAGATCTTTAAACGATGTATCTTGACTGGTTAATTCAAAAATTTTATTCTTATCTGCCTCTCTTTTGAAATGAGAAATTATTAAATCAACTGTTTGGAAAAATCTAAATGTACTTTCGATCGCAGTTGTTTTTCGCTTTATACCACTAATCATAATTATTTTATCCACTCTCTATATACTTCTTTAAAATTGTCAGATAGTTCATATCTTACATTGTTGTGCCAAAATTTAAAGTTTATAACGTGGAAAAGCTCACCTTTAAATAATTCCTTTTCTTTTTCTGTTAAATTGTGTTTTAAAATTAAAGTAAGTGGTTGTGGAATAAGTTTTGAGAAATATTTTAAATCCATATTTTTAATATAGTTATAAAAGGCTTCTTCACCATCAAATTTAAAAAATTCAATAGGGACTAATTCTTCAGGTTGAAGGATTTTTAGTTTAAGCTCATTCCTCACTTTATTTTTAACATATTTGGGAAATTCTTTGTTAATTCCAATACTATATTCATATTGTTTATAAAACTCTAGAAGATACTTTCTTTCCTCAATGTTCGATATTTTAGCGATATAGGAATCTAAGAATTTCAAAAATTTTTCGAGTTCCTGTTCATTTTGTTCACGATTTTCAAGATATTCTAAAAAGTCATAATAAATCT
>JBHLLE010000336.1:0-5030 GCA_048885945.1 Candidatus Hermodarchaeota archaeon
CCCAAACCAGATCCTTCTGTAATTATATTTGATCCTTTACCGTATCTTTCTATTTTTCCAAATTTCTTAAATATCTTTTTTTTCTCTTCTTCATTAAATCCAATTCCATCATCCTTTATTGAAATATCAATGTAATTAGTATTAATTTTCGCACTTATAGAGATATTTCCTCTTGGTGGCGTGTATTTTATTGAATTTACTATTAAATTCATCAAAACTTGCTCAATTTTTATTTTATCAACTATTAAATAAAGATCTTTATCTATTTTTATCTCAATATTCATTTCTCTTTCTTCAACTAAATAAAATAAATCTCTAACGGTTTGTTTAATTAAATCTACAATATTTATTTTTTCTAAAGTTAATTCCAATGCTCCCTTTTCAATCTTTGATACATCTAAAAGGCTATTTATTAATAATTCTAACCGATCTCCTCCTTTTTTTATAATTTCTAAAATTTCTTGAGTTCTCTTATCTAATTTATTAGAATGTAATCTTAGTAGAAGATTCGAAGCACTACTAATTGAATTTAAAGGTGTTTTTAATTCATGAGATGCTCTATAAACAAATTCATTTTTTAATTTATCGAGTTCTTTTAGTCTTCTAATTTCCTCTTTAATTAGTTTTTCGGCTTGCTTATTTAAAGTAATATCTCTTAATAGTCCATAAAAACCAATCTTTCTGCCTTTTGAGTTAAATTTTAAGTATATAGATGTCTCTATGAATAAATTTTCATTATTTTTTTTTTTTGCTTTAAATTGAAAACTTCTCTGAGGTATTTCGGTTTTGTATATTTCGTAAAATAGATTTCTTAATTTTTTATTAGTATTTTCCTCTACAAAATTATTGAAATTTGTTCCTATTAACTCATCAGATTCATATCCAAAAATATTGTTTATTCCATTATTTATGAATGTAATATTTCCTTGTAAATCAACCTCAAAATAACCTTCTTTTATACTTTCTAGTATACTTTTAGATTTTTCTTCAGAGTCTCTTAATCTATTTTTAAATTCATGTTTTTCTGAAACATCTCGCATATATTCTACTATACCCGATATTTCACCTGTCTGTTTATCTTGAAAAGGAAAGATATATGTCTCAATAATTCCATCTTCATCAATATTTCTTTTTTTTTTTGGAGCAATTTTAATCAATGGTTCTTTTCTTTCAATCGAATTTAAGCAAGAGCAATCTTCACAAGGTTGTAATGAATTGCAAAATATTTCATAACATTTTTTATTTAAAAGAGGAATCATAGAGGAATACCATTCTTCCATTTTAGGATTTACTTGAAGAATATTATGATTTTCATCAATTATACAAATGCCATCTTGAATGCTTGTAAAAATATTTGAAAGAAACCTTTTCTTTTCTTTTAAAGATTCTTCTATTTTCATTCTTGAAATCACAGAACCTAATTCTCGACCTATAGATAAAAGTAAATCTTTTTCTTGGATTGAAAAGATATGGTTGCTTTTTGATATAATGTTTAACGATCCTATTATTTCTTTATTAGCAATCAATGGAACAATAGCAAATGTTTGAAAATTCCACTTATCTGTATTGTTTGGTTCAATTTTAGAATAATCCTGCCTAAAAATAGGTCTACCTTGGTTAAAAACCCTATTATAAGGACCATCTTTTAATAATCCCCACTTCGATGTTTCTAAGAAATCTAATGAGAGACCTCTATAACATATTAATTCTGCATTATTTTTTGATTCATTAATTATATATATGGCTCCCGCATCAAAATACATTAATTCAAGAGTAGATCTTAAACCTTTCTTTAATAATTTTAAAAGATCATCAGTTTTATTTCCAGTTAATATAATTCTATTTAGAATTTCTAATTTTCTAGCGTATTCTATTAAATTTTTCTCTGATTCTTTATGTTCTGAGATATCTTGAATAATTGATTGAATAAAATATTTATCTCCTAATTTTATTAATTTTCCATGAGTTAAGCCCCACATCAAGCTTCTATCTTTTCTATAAAACAAAAATTCGGCAGTGGCAGAACCACCTTTATTAATTATTTCCTTAAATAATTCTATTGCTTTCGGTAAAGAATCAGGATGAATGACATTAATTTCCGAAAAGTTTTTACCTATAAAATCGTCTCTATTATATCCAAACATATTTTGTAATTTATTATTGAATTCCAGAATTGTACCATTTAAATCAAATAAGACAATTGTGTTTGGAGATTGCTCAAATAAATGTCTATACTTTTCTTCAGAATCTATTAAGTTTTGTATTGCTTTTTTTTTATCTGTGATATTGATAACAGTTATAAAATCTGCGGATTTACCTTTAAATTTAATTGTTTTGGAATAATTATCAACCCATATGATTTCACCTGATTTTTTAATTCCACGATATTGATATTGATTAATTATATCACTTTTACCTTGTTGTTTTTTAGCTAATTGTTTTAGAATAAAAACTCTATCATCTGGATGGATCACATTTACTACATCTTTAATTTGCCAGTTCATCATTTCCTCAATATTATATCCCCACATATCTGCATATGTTTTATTAATATATTTAATTTGATTATCTTGGGCGATAGCTATGCCCATTAAAGATTGTTCGGCAATATTTCTAAATTTTTCTTCTGATTCTTTTAATAATTGTTCTGTCTTTTTGAGATCAGTGATATCTGTTACTGATATTAATACGTTTGACCAGTCATTTTCATATCCTGATACTATTTCTCCAATAGATAAAATTTTTAATCTCTCTCCAACGCTTGTAAGAGTATTTAATTCAATTTCGAATTTAGTTTCGCCTTCCGAAAAAGCTAGAATTCCTTCTTTATAGCTTGTGATAGCTTCATTTGGGAATAAATCCTTAAATCTATTTATTAAATCTTCTTTTGTATTAAACTTAAATAACTCAAGAGTTTTTTTATTAACATCTAAAATTTCAATTGATGAAATAATAAGTTTAAACTCTTCAAGATTCTCATCGAGATACTCTCTTAAATCTTCGACTCCTTGAGCTTTTAAATTATCAATATATTTCTTAATATTAGAAAAATCATCTTTCCAAAGGGAAATAGGTGATTTTTCAAACAATTCGCGGTATTTTTCCTCTGAATCTTTTAATTTTTGTTCCGCCTTTTTGGTATCCGAAATATCCTTCCATATTGCTTGAATATATTTTTTTCCTCGAATTTCTACTGGTTTAGCAGAGACTAAAATATCTCTAAATTCACCAGTTTTAGTTTTATGCCTGGTTTCAAACATTGCAATTCCATCCTCAAGTATTTTGTTAAAACTTGCTTTAACCTCCTCAGCAGAATGAAGAACTTCAAAATCTGGTATTCTTAACTTTTTAAACTCTTCCCGCGTATATCCCAAATGTTCGTGCGCTTGGGTGTTAAACTCTACAAACTCACCCGACTCGGGGTCAATAAGAATGACCGTATCTACTGCCTGGTCAAATAAAGTCCTATACTTTATTTCGCTCTCTCGAATTTTTTCCGCCATCTTCTTTTGTTCAGTAATATCCTTCCATATTGTCTGAATGTATTTTTTTCCTCGAATTTCTACTGGTTTAGCAGAGACTAAAATATCTCTAATCTCACCAGTTTTAGTTCTTTGCTTGGTTTCAAACACATCAATTCCATTTTTAAGTATTTTATTAAATTCTGCTTTAACATCCTCAGCAGATTGAAGAACTTCAAAATCTGGTATTCTTAACTTTTTAAACTCTTCTCGCGTATATCCCAAATGTTCGTGCGCTTTAGTGTTAAACTCTACAAACTCACCCGACTCGGGATCAATAAGAATGACAGCGTCTGCAGCCTGTTCAAATAATGTCCTATACTTTATTTCGCTTTCTTGAATTTTTTCCGCCATCTTCTTTTGCTCAGTAATATCTCTCGATACAGCTATTAGTTTAGTTAATTGTTTATTTTCATCAAATACTGCTTTTCCAATTGTCTCAAGCCATTTATAAGTTCCATCTTTACATCTAATTCTTGTTATATCTTTTATCAATCCCGTTTTGATTAACTTTTTAAATTTTTGAAAAATAGTCTTTTGATCTTCAAGATGGATTATTTTAAAAATCGATGTACCAATCAATTCTTCTGGAGTATAACCCAAAATTCTTTTAAAAGCCTCATTACAATAAATAAATTTTGAATTATTACTTATTATTGAAATAATATCATTTGCATTTTCAGAAATCATTCGATACATCTCTTCAGATCCTTTTAATTCTTGTTCTAATTCTCTGCGTTTTGAAATATCTTTAACAAATGCAGCTATAACTGGTTGATCTTTTAATTTTAGTTTGACTATTGTGATTTCTACTGGAAGAACGCTCCCATCCTTTCTTCTGTGCATACCCATAGTCTCTATATGTTCTCCAATGGTAAGTTTATCCCAATACTTTTTTTTATGGTTCATTGGGATAATCTCAAGCCCTATATCACTAGCATTCATTTGCAATAATTCTTCTTTTGAATAACCTGTCATTTTTGAGGTTAAATCGTTTACCATGAAAATATTTCCTTCAAGATCTCCAATTGCCATAGCAGGAACCGCTTTATCTAAAATTATTCTAAAACTTTCTTCAGATTCTTTTAATTTTTGTTCTGCTTTTTTCTGTTCTGTTACATCCTCAATTAGAGCACCATATTTTTCATGACTATCTTTTTGTTTTATAATTGGAAAAATAGTTAATCGAAAACATTTATCTACCTCGGGATATTCTGGTGATATATCATGCAAATTATACCATAATTCAGGTATTTTCACGAATTCTTGAGTCTTCACTTTTTGTATTTCATTATAATATCCTGCTTTTTTAAAGATTGGATCATCAAAGATAGAATATTCATCTGAAGGGATAATTTTAAAATAATCAATATATGCTTTATTCCTTCTAATATTATGACCCTCAGCATCATGTAATGAAATAGCATATGGATTTAGTTCAATAAAATTATTAAGAATAATTTTCTCTCTCTCTAATTCCTTCTTTATTTCTCTACTTTCAGATCTATC
>JBHLLE010000337.1:0-5027 GCA_048885945.1 Candidatus Hermodarchaeota archaeon
GCATTAGAATAAATTGATTTAATACATCTTCAGTTAACTCAGCAGCCTCTATTTTATTATAAAAACCCTTTTCCACCACCAAATTTCTTATTTTTTCATAGTCAATTCCCTTTCCATCGTCAGAAACTTCAATATAAATTGATCCACCACTTCTATAACTTTTTAATTTTAATGTGCCGATTTCGTCCTTCTTTTTCTTTTTTCTCTCACTAGCTTTTTCAATTCCATGATAAATTGCATTTCTTAGGAGATGAATTAACGGAGAATTGAGTTCCTCCAAAATCTTTCTATCAATTTCTACATTCATTCCCTCTAAAATGAATTTTAATTTTTTACCCGTTTCTTTTGATACGTCTCTTACGAGTCTTTTATATCTTAAGAAGGTCGACTCAACTCTAACTAGCTTAAGTCTAAAAAGGATTTCTTGAATATCTAAGAATGGCTTTTCCATACTACTTACAAGGTTACCTAAAATCCTATCTTGTCTTTCGTTTAAAACCTGATTAATTTTATTTCTAATTATAACTAGTTCTCCAAAGTAATTCATTAAGTCTTCTAAGATTGCAATGTTGACCTTTACATTCTTAATTTTACTACTATCTTCTGTAAAATCATCAACAACTTGTGTAACCTTTTCTAATTTTCCATCGAAAACCTCTTCATCATACATTCCATGTTCTATAAAATCTCTATTTTCAAGTTGTCGTCTTTTTTGAGCTTTTGAACTTAAATCGGTAATTATTGTCTTAAACTCTTTAGAACTCATTTCATTAATGAATTTGCTCTCTATTTCAAGAATTTCTTCCAAAATATTGTTAATAACTTGGCTTTTTTTTGAACTGACGAAATAGATTTCAAAATCTTCTTCGTAATCTCCTCGTTCTAAGATCATTGGTTCAGGATTACTCCAACAGATCTTACCAATCTCGTTTAATGCTCGAAATATTATAAACAATCTTACTTTTTTAAATACGCAAGTTTTTTGAATTACAATATAGATTTTATAGAAAAAATTTTCTTTATTGGCTATTAACTTATCAAGCTCTTTTTCTTCTACTGGAGTAATAAAAGTAAAATCGAAGTCTCCTTGAAGTCCATTTATACTATCTTCGATGTCCTTCAAGAAATTCTTATCAATATCTGTAAAATCTCCTTTCTTAACTCGATTTAAAATCATTTTAAGTAAATCTATACTTTCAAATAGAAAAGTTATGAATTCTTCTTGCTTAGTTAACAAAGATTTATCTTTTTTCGCTTTATCCAAAAAGGTTTCAAAATGATGACAAAATTTAGAAACATTCTCAAAGCCAGCCATAGCAGTAAGACCCTTTAAGGTGTGAAATGTAAAGTAAAGTTCTTGAATTGGTTTAGGATCCTTTGGATTTGATTCTAGCTTGAGAACTTCATCCTCTGTTTTTTGAATGAGGTCCTCTGTTTCACTAATGAAAAGCTTCATATCTTCTTTAGATGCCATAATATCACCTTAAAGTTAATTTTTTTAACCTCTATTTTTTAGTTTCTTTTTTTTTTAAAAGTATACGATCCATTACCTCTAAAATTTGCTCCTTTTTGAAAGGTTTTTGGATAAAATCTTTCGCTCCTTTTTTAGCAGCTTCAAGGACCAATGCTTCTTGACCAAGTGCTGAAACAACGACAATTAAAGCTTTAGGATCGACTTTTATAAGCTCTTCAGTAGCTTCAATACCACCCTGCTCGGGCATAACTAAATCCATTGTAACTAAATCGGGTTTTAGCTTTTTATATAATTCAACTGCTTTGATTCCATTATCTGCTTCTCCGACAACTTCACAGTATCCTGTTTTATTTAAAATATTTTTTAACATGTTTCTCGTGAACAAGGCATCATCAACAATTAATATTTTTTTCTTATTATTTGGCATTTTACCAACTCCTTTTTTATTGATTATATTTTATTTTTGATTTATTTATCCTCTTGAATAGTAAGATGCTCTACTTCAGCAAGCATTCTATTTAAATCAAGTAAAATTCTTGGACGATCTTTTAATTTTAAAATTCCTCTTATATATTCCATACCAATACTAGTTTGGAAAATGGGACTAAGTGGTTCAATGTTCTCGTCAGTTATGTGAGCAACGTTTATTATTCTATCAACTAAAAAGCCAATATCAATATCTCCGAGAGTGATAATAAGAAGAAAACTCTTATTTTTATCATAGCTGTCGTCTGACTCTGTCATTTTTGATTGATATAAGAGATATTCGTTGAGTTTCAACTTCTTCTTTAAATTAACTACGTGAATTAAATCTCCTCGATAGTTATAAATACCTTCTATATACTCTTCTGATTTTGGCAATCTCCTAATTCTTCCCGCTTGAATTATTTCTTTAACCCCGTTTGATTCTATGGCGAATTGCTCCCATCCTACTTGAAATATAATTATTGAGAACTCTTCTCCTTTTTTTACTATTTCCTGTACCATATTTTACATCTCTTTTTTTATATTATAAGATATTGGTTAATTATTTTTTCAAATTCATTAAATGGAGACACGTCTCCATTAAAATTCTTTAAATGGTCGTGATGTTGGTTTAAAAACTCGTCGGCCAAAAGATACATATACCTTTCAATTAAAGGATCCATTTTTTTTACTAAAAATACAAATATTACATTATTTTGCGTAATAATATAAAATAGTTGATTTCCAAAGTTTATTTCTTTAAGGTTGCCGCCCGAGTCTTGATTAATAATTTCTCGTGAAAATGAATATAACGCACTAATAAATCCACTAATGTGCAATTCACTTCGAGCTATACTTGATTTTTCTTTATTAATTTTTGAAAAATATAAGCATCCTGAAGATCCTAGTATTAAAACCGCGTCGATTCCCTCTGAACGAGGTATATCAACTTCCTGGTTAAAAATCGTCTCTATATCTGATAATGGTTTATTTAAATGAATGTGATTAGCTATTTTTTTTGTAAACATATAAAGTTGGGGAAAATTAACGGTCTGATTCTTTTCGTCCATAAAAATTACTACTAAAATATCCCCATTATTTTGAAAATAATTAATGTAAAGCGAAAAATCATCTAAAGGAATAATACTATTTCCGCGCTTTTTTTCTATTATCTCGTTTTTATATAATTCGAAAACATCCTGAATAAGGGATTGGCTTATTCCTTTCGTAAAAATTATTTCGAATCTTCCATTTGGAATGGCTCCAGGAATTTTAATTAGACCTATTCCTAACATTTTTAATTTATTCATGTTAACTTTTTCCAACGAGTTATATTTTTTGTCTATAACAATCATAAAATCAAGCAAGCTCAATTTCTATTATTGGTCTATAACGAGTTATTTAATTTTATTTGTAAAAACATGTAAAAACAATATGTAATTTAATTTTTTTTACTTTTTTATAACGGAATCATTATTTTTTTACATTACTAACTGCGCATTTTGTATATAAAAGTTTGTTTTCCAAAATTTTGTACACATAATGATCACAATCTAAGTAAAACGATTCCAATTCCAATTATCTATATCTTACAAACATAGCAAAAGAAAATACATATAATCTTATTTTTTAGGAAATGTAGTGCGTTCTATCATCACAAAAAAGTAGGGGTTTGTGTACAAAAAAGGAATTATATTGGAATTATGAATAAGCAAAATATCTAATTATAATAAATATTTATTGAAATTCTATTTTCATCAGTTTCTATACCTTTATACAAATTTAAAAAAAAAAAAAATAAAAAAAATATTAGTGTCCATATTTAATTAGGTTTTCTTTTAAGGCTTCTGCTAAAGCTCCTAATCTATTTGCAGTTGCTGAAATCTCCTCCATAGAGGCAGTTTGTTCTTCAGTAGATGCACTTATTCCTTCCATTGAAGAGCTTGAATTTTGAATCCCATCAATTATATAATTCATTTTATCCTTATTATCTATAACAGCTTTTTTTGACTCTTCAGCTAATTTTCGAACCTCCTCAGCAACAACAGCAAATCCTCTACCATAATCTCCTGCTCTCCCTGCTTCTATACTTGCATTTAATGCTAATAAATTTGTTTGATCTGATATATTTGTAATTAAATTCATGATATTTCGCATATCATTTGTAGAAATCATCATATTTTGAGCATTACGAGAAATCTCTGAGACCGTTGATGCAATTTCTTCAGATGATGCATTCACTTCGCTAGCGCTTGCAGCTAATTCTGTAGCAATATTTGCAACATTGATACTTGTTTCTGTACCTGCTTTTAAAACACCCTGTACTGATACTAATGCATCTTTAAGTTTATATTCGATTCCTATAACTAATCCAACGGAAAGAACTATAACGAGGGATGCCAAAGTCATTAAATCTGATATTATTGAAGCGTCACCTATTTCCAATATTTCTGCTATTCCCCTATAAATAAATCCAATTGCTAAATTCAAACACATTATTGTAATTAATAATCGAGTAAGGCTCTTTGTATCTTGACGATATAAATATGAAGCTATGATTGCTGTTATGATGAAACTAATTCCTCCAATTAAAAAAATACTTCCAATGATAATACAATCTAAGTCTATTTCTGCCATTATTTCACCTTTAATCAATGTTTATACTTATTTTATATTTATAAAATAAAATTGCAGGGATACTGCTTAATCCAGAGATCATAAGAAAAATAGCTTCCCCGTAACTATTCTCGAAAAATAAGAATATTATACTGAACCACAATGAGACAATTGATATTAAAAATATTCGTAATTCTGGTTTTTTATAAGCAAAAAAGAAAAAAAGAACGACACCAATACTCGCGTATATTAACATAAGTGGATCTAAGTACATGCATAAATATTCTGCCGCTTCACTTTCGTGCTCTTCATGTTGAAAAATCATATGTTTTTCTCACCTTTGTATGTGATTTTTGTATTTTTGGAGATATTACTTTATTTAAAAATTTTTTAAATATTTTTATCTCCAATTTTTTTTTTAATCCTTTGATTTAAATGTAAATTTGTTCTAATCGATAACCGAGGATCATCT
>JBHLLE010000338.1:0-5022 GCA_048885945.1 Candidatus Hermodarchaeota archaeon
TCTTAAATAACAATTACATAAGGTTGTGCAATTACCCGAAAGGCAGCACCTTTTAAACGAACACCTTCACGATTTAGAAAGACTTACCCATGTGTTTAACGAATTCGTAGTAATTATTACCAATCAAGTGCTTTCTAAACCAAATATTATAGTGGGCAATCCGACCATTCCCGCAGGAGGGAACATCGTTTCTCACGCTTGTACTACTCGAATAGTTCTCAAGAAAGGGAAAGGGGATCAGAGAATTGCCAAAATTATTGATGCGCCCTATTTACCAGAAGGAGAAGCGATATTTTGTTTAAGTGAAAATGGTATTGGAGATAATTATTAATGAAAAAGATTTTTTTTCAAAGATTACGAATTTTGAAAAACTCATTTAATAATTATGTTAAATTTTATATCTAATAAAATAATCAAATTTAGAGAAACTTATAATAACAAATTATTCTATATTTTTAATAGAAGATAATAAAGTGTAAAAAATCCTAAATTTATCTATAAATTAAATCAAAATGGATAAAATTAATATTTTACATTTATCAGATCTACATTTTGGTATAAATGCAAGGCAAAAAATTGATAAAGAGGCAATTAATAATAGAGAAGCAACACTTAACCCATTATTAATCAAATTGAAAAACCTCAATAAAAATTGGAAGCCGAATATAGTTGTCATTTCAGGAGATATTGGATATAAAGGAATAAAGAACGAATATGATGAAGCAATCAAATGGTTAGAAGATCTTCTTAAAGTTTTAAATCTTAAACCTGATCGTTTAATAATTTGTGCGGGTAATCATGATAGATACAGAATTGAAAAAGATGCATCAGAACTTCCAATAAATATTCAAGAGGCTGATGATAGGTTAAAAGATATTTATTTTGAAGAAAATTCTATTCCTTTTTCTAATTTTATTAAATTTCAGAAAAGATTTAAAATTCCTCCTTTAAAATATAAGAAAAAATCTAATTATCTTATTGGAACAAGGGAAATATTAGGTCTAAACTTTTTAGTATTGAATTCTGCTTGGTTTGCTTGGGGTGGCGAAAGAGATATACAAAAAATGATTATAGGAAAACCTCAGCTAACTGAAATGAAATATAATTCCCAAATAATTAGTCGAATAGAAAAAATACCTGATCAAATAACAATTGCTGTTTTACATCATCCCTTTGAAGAATTAGATCCTAGGGAAATTGAAACTTATGAAGATCGTGAACCACCTTATTATCTTTTAGCAATATCTTCCGATTTAATTTTATGTGGACATAAACATGGTGAAGAATTATTTGCTCCCGATAAAAAAAATGGTATTTCTTGGCTATTTAAAGCTGGTGCTACATATGAAGGTCCAAAGTATAAAAATAATTGTGAAATTTTGCAAATTGATCCTAAATCCTTAACTGCTAAAAGATTAAAAATCTATTACATTCCAGATAAGAATAAATGGAGAGAAGAAATAGATGATAGAGGTTTATATCTTTTTTATACTAGTCTAAGTCGATTAAGATTACACACTCACCTTATTTTGAATAAAAATCGTGATAAAATTGGATTAAATTGTAAAGTAAAAAGAAAAGATTATTTAAAAAAAATTGAACAAGAATTACAAGATAATGATTTTATATTTATTATTGGAAATCCAATGGTGGGAAAATCTGTATTGATGAAAGATTTAGGGTATAAATTAAATGAAAAAAATGAAGTTATTGCATTTAACATTGATTACTTTAATCATAATAACCTTAGCGATTATTTAAAAGAATATAATATTACTGATAATTTAGAAGATATCTTGAATTCTATAAAAAATATGAACTTTTTTGTTTTTATTGACCAAGGTGAGCGAATTTTAGAAGATGTAGATAAAAAACTTAATGTATTTAAGGATCTGGTTACTAAACTTCAAGATATCAATTTAGAGAATAAAGAATTAAAAATAATAATAGCTTGTCGCATTGATAATTTTGAAAATGTTTATACTGAATTTATTCAAAGTTATAATTTCGAAGAAAAAAGAATTTCTGTAGTAAAAATAGACAATTTTTCCAATAAAGAATTATCTCAAGTTTTTACACAATTTCCGAATTTAAATTTTTTATATAACCAATCCCATCTGACTGATCTCTTAAAAAATCCAAAATTTCTTGATATTTTAATGATTAAGGATTTTAAATTATTTCCTAAAACCGAAGAAAGTGATTTTTCAAATATTAACTTGACTGAAACTTATTTTATGGACCAATTTTGGAAACAAATCGTTAGGAACAATGAAATAAGTAAGTATGAAAAAGTATATCCAGAATCGCGTGCTCAATTATTACATAAAATTTCGTTATTTAATTTCAAAAATGCAAAATCATATAAAATTTTAGCTGATATTGATTTTGAAGTTCTTAAATCTCTTACATCTGATAAAATTTTAAATAAATATAAAGATCAAATATATTTCTCTCATGATGTTTATGAAGAATGGTCATTATTAGATTTTATAAAGAATAAATCTAGTATAAAAGATGATTTTTTAATACCATATAACATTTTTAAAAGAAATAATAGAGCATTCCAGCTTTTTTCGAGATATTTATTAGAAGTTGATAATGATTATGAAACTTGGAAATCTCTTTTTATTAAATTGGAGTGTGATAACGAAATCAATCCAAATTGGATTCAAGAATTAATATTAGGTATTTTAAAATCTAAAATACTATTCAATCTTCTAAAAAATTTAAAAGTTTTCCTATTCGAAAAAGATGGTAATAGATTATATCATTTATTAAAGATATTACAACTGAAATGTATTACTTATGAGAGAAAATATGAATTTTCCAGAGAATTTTCAATTTCTTCATCAAGACCAGTCTATCATATATGGTCTATCGTTATTAATTTTATTCTTATGAACTTTCAAGAATTAAATAATGAAAATTTATATGAGTGTTCTGAAATAATACGTAAATGGTTTTCTAGCTTAAATCCATATATTTTTGAAAATCTTGATTTAATTTTAATAATTTATGAAGAAATTGCAAATAAAGCTATTTTAAACGACAAGATCCAATATGATCTAAAATTTGAAAAAGAAAAACAATTGAAAATGAATATTATTTACAGCTTAATTAAGATAAAAACATTAAAGCAAGAAAATAATTTAGAAATAATTGAAAAGTTGAGAATATCAAATAAATCGAAATGGCTTTTTAAAGATGTACTATTTGAAATGTTTGGTTGGATTCCTCTTTATTTCACTTTTCCAGATTATACTATAAATCTTTTAAAGGATTTTTTTACGAGAAATAAAGAATCCTTAAAAATAATTCCCACTCCTTTTGATATTCACGAGTTTCATTCTTCTTTTTTTAATCATCCTAGATTTTCTAAAGAATGTTTTAAGATATTATTGGAAGAAAAAGAAAAGTATGGATTAAAATTTATCCATTTAATAATCAATGATGCAACTGATCTTTGGAGAAAAATTGTAGGTCCAGTAGTCTATGGTCCAGACTTTAGGATAATCAGCTACGAAAGAACTCCTATTCCTCAAATAATAACTGTTGGAAATAAAGAAATAGAAGTTTGGGGTGATGATATTGTATATAAATGGCCGATTCATCTTGGACCTGAATCAATTAAATTTGCCCTACAAGCACTCGAAGAATGGTTAATCCAACAGATTTTACAAAATAATAGAGATCCTATTGATTTAATAAGTAAAATCCTTTCAAATACAAATTCATTTGCAGTAGTATCTGTTTGTTCACATGCGATACTCCATATTCTATTTTCAGAATCATTAAATGATCCTAAAAATTTTGAAATCTTATTAAAATCCCTATTACCAATAATAGAAAAACCTATTTTTTGGATATTACAATCAATCATATCCTCGGAAGAATATGTTTATTATCGAAAAAAGAGTACCAGATTTGAGAATATAATTGAAATTTTACTTTTCTTTTATACGAATTTAGATATTAGCAAAAAAGTTTTATCAACTATTGAATCTTTTCGTAATAATATTCCATTTATGTTTGAAGAAGAAAAATTAGATAAAAAAATAATTTTAGATAGACAAAAATCTATTAATTTAATCTTGGCAAGTATTAAAATTGAGAATTATAAACCATTTAGAGATAAAAATTTTATATCAATGAAATTAAATCCTCCTGAAGATGTAATTGACATAGAAGAGATGCGATATGGTGATGAATTTCTTAGGATTATATCATTTAAAGGTACTATTTTCAATGCTTTAGATAACAATGGTAGTATTAATAATTATACGATTGAGGAGTTGTTAAAACATTTAAACAATTATATTAAACTCTATGATTTTTTTTCTGATGTAAAAAGAGCGAATAATTATTTCCAGAAATTGATAAAATTTCTTAAATCCAATTCAATCGAGCTAAAAGATGTAAATATTAACGATTTACCAGAAGATATGCAGAAAAACTATGAAAACTTGAAATATTTAGATCAATCTGAGGAAATTTTAGAACTAATTACAGGATTTTTTACTTTATTGGTTTTATTCAAATGGGATTTTGTTAAACTCAACAATTTAGAAGAAAAGTCTAAGGAAGTGATTTTAAAAACTCTTGAATTCAAATCCAAGAAAGATGCTTATAGCGCTTATATGAGAAATACAATGGGTATCCATCAATCAGCGGCTAAGGCAATTCCGAGATTATGTGAAATATATCCAAATAATAAGGTTTTAAAAAGAGCTTTAAATAAAATATCAACATCACCTAATCATCAAGTTCGAGATATCTTTTTCATGAATTTAAGAACATTATGGAACACTCATCCGAATTTAACTTGGAAATTAATAGCTAAAATTGAAAAAGAATCAAGAAAGCGTGCTATAATAATGAATCCAGAATTTTTAGTTATAAATAAATATAGGGATCCTAGAATAAAAAGAAGTCAATATATTGATATTACTAAAGTATTTATAAAAAAATTGTATTTAAAAAGAGCTTTAAAATTAATAAAAAATAAATTTAGAAAACAAT
>JBHLLE010000339.1:0-5018 GCA_048885945.1 Candidatus Hermodarchaeota archaeon
CTCAAAGATGGATGGTACTGGACTGGAGATATGGGAAAAATGAAAGGTATATATATTTATCTTGTGGATAGAAAATCAGATATGATTAAAAGCGGAGGAGAAAAAGTCTATCCCTTTGAAGTAGAAAATGTACTTTATGAACATCCTAGTATTGATGAAGTGATTGTTGTAGGTGCTCCAGATCCCAAATGGGGTCAAAGAGTACATGCTGCAATTAAGTTAAAAAAAAAATATGCGAAAGAATATAAAGGCAAGGAAGAAGAATTAGAACAATTGTTAAAAGATTACTGCCATGAACATTTGGCAGGATATAAATGTCCAAAATCTTTTGAATTTTGGAAGAAAAGCTTACCAAAAACTGCGGTTGGTAAACCTTTAAGAAAAGAATTAAAAGAAAAATTTAAAGAGGAGTAATAAAAAAATGAAAAAATATCCTTGGTGGACCGATTATCAAAAAAAATTATCGGATAATGTAGAAAATTTTGTTGATGGTTGGTTTCCAGAAATAGAAAAAGCTACCTGGAAAAATGAAGTACCTTGGGATTTTATAAAAGCGTTAAAAAAGGAGGGGTATTATGGTGTTTTAGTACCAGAAAAATATGGAGGAACCGGCGAACTTGCAAATGTTACAGGAGCTTGTATTGTAGGAGAACAAATAGCTCGTCTAGGCGCAAATGCTGCCGCACCCTATGGAGCAAGTATGTTTGGAGGATGCTATCAATTAGTTACACATGGAAATGAGGAACAAAAGGAAAAATATCTTCCTCGATTCGTTAATGGCGATGGTATTGGAGCTATAACTTTAACTGAGCCTTTTGTTGGATCTGATGCTGCGGGAGTTCAATTGACAGCAGAAAAGGAAGGAGACCACTATATCCTTAATGGAGTAAAAAGATTCATTAGTAATGTCGGGATAGCTAATATCTATTGTTCTTATGGTAAAACAAGCAACGATCCAAAAGTAATAAAAAATCGAGGACATATTACGGGATTTATAGTAGAGAAAGGCATGCCAGGCTTTACGGTTGAAAAAATTAATGAACTTGGAGCTTATAAAGGCGTTCGAAATGGTTATCTAAGATTTGACAATGTTGAAGTTCCAGCCGAAAATGTTATAGGAACAGAAGGGCGGGGATGGATGGTTATGTTATATGGTTTAAATTTTGAAAGGACATTAGTTGCAGCTATGACCGTTGGTGGTATTAAAGAAGCTTTTCGATATACTTATTATTATACAAACAGACGTGTTCAATTTAATCAACCTACCTTTTTCTACGAAAGCAATCAGTATAGAATTGCTGATATTATGATTGGGTATAGGATGGCACAATTATTAGTTTACTATGCTGCTCATTTATTTGAACTTGGAGAACAACCTGTTATTGAAGCTAATGCCGCTAAAGTATATGTTACTGAACTGGCAGAGAAAGCATTTTTAGATGGAATAATGAGCATGGGAGGAGATAGCTGTACAAGGTTTTATCCTCTAATCAGTGGATTAGGAGATTCTCAAGTTAATAAAATAGGTGCTGGAACGAATGATGTTACGAAATTATTTCTCGTTAGGTATGCTCATATGTTTTTCGCTGATGAGTTGATAATGCCTCGTCGTCGGTATGACGAAGAATTAGGTATTCCTGTGACTATATACAACAAAGGACAGCTAAAACCTGAATTAAAATCAGAATCAACGAAAGACAGAATTCTTGAAGTACTTGCTGAAGATTATAGAGTAAATCCGGGATTATATCTAACAAAAGAAGAACTCGAAGAAGATCTTGGAGAAAAAGTAAAAAACAATATTCTTTTAGAGTTAGAAGAGGATGGTTTAATAGCATTATACCGTGGTAGTAAAGGAAGCATCAAGCTTATTAAAGCTACATATAAAGGTCAAACAACATCGAAACCATTGGAATATTATCGATGGTTTCCTGAATGGGTCAAAAAAGACGAAATATTTTAATGTCAATATCTGGATTATATTGTTGGTAATAATCATTAATATATAAAAATTAAATAAAAACAGAGAAATCTGAATGAAGTATCGAATTTTTCCAATTTGGTGGCCAATTATGGCTTTTTTTTTTTCCTATTTTTCTTTCAATTATTTAAAACTTAAATTAAAAAAAAATAGAGATCTTAAAATAAAACGACTTTTATAAAAAATTATTTAATTCGAAAAAAAGATTCTTCAAATTCTGGTTTATCTTTATATCGCTGTAGAAATAATAGAGGTCCTGAGTCAAGATTTTTGAAAAAATAATTAGGAACATTTATTCCGGCTTGTTTTAGTGCATCTTGTACTTGATCTGCAGCAGGCGGGCAGCCTTTTATTGGAATTAACTCTTTGATATTAGGGTGATCTTTATTTTTAGAATATTGACATTGTCCAACTAAAATTGTTTTATTCATCCCTTCTGTCGGTTCCAATGATTTACCTACTAAAACTTCAACATTATCAAAAGGTTTTCCTTTCCACGCAGTTTTTATAGCCATTAAGAGAAGCCCTGTTAAATGACTACAATATGTACAGAGTGTAGAATCATATTTATGATATTTCAATCCTTTTACACCAATTTTAGCAAATGGAAGTGGGAGTGTATCATTTTCTTCATATAAGAAATCCCATTCATGAAATGATGAAAGGTCCTCGAGTTTTTCCCCTACTATCTCAATATCCGAGAAATCTAAAGGTCTATTTTGATTTTTAGCAGCATATTTTAGATGTTCTACTTCACTTGGTTCTGCTCCCAATAATTTTGCTCCGACCATATCGGCCGATAATATGTCGGTTGAAGCGACTAAAATATCTTTTCTAAATGCTTTTCCATCGAATGTTGGACCTCTCTCTAATGTATATATTCCATCAATTACAGTTAATCTATGCTTAACAGCATTTGGAAGTTGGGCTATTTTATAGTGTAAATTTTTAACGGGATCAGTCCCATGAAATTGTTTCCTTGATGCGACATTTAATAATCCTTTTAAATTTTTATATCCAAGACTAACTCTTGCTTGCGAATGAGTTTTTAATACGGGAACGTTTATAAAAAAATCAGCTTTCATTGCATCTTCATTAAAAAATGCTGAAACTCCGTTTCCTAGATCAATTTTTTTATATGTGCATTCAAAAGCGTTTAGGAATTTCACACCATAACGTTCCTTTAATATGTTATAACCTAGTTTTTCACAATAATCCTTAGCTGTTTCAATATCCTTAGGATCCTCTGTTATGGTTCCTTCAATTATTGTTATATCTTTAATACCTTTTTCACTCAACAATTTCACGATATCCTCAATTACTCTTGAAGTTGTTATCGTTCCCCATTTAGGGAAGTCAACTTTTTTATTCCAATAAACAATATTAGGTTTGATAAACACTTTTGCATCAGAAGCTAAATTTTTAAATCCTTTTGCTAGTTCAACTGCCTTACGTACAGACTCTTGAGGTTTTTCGTATTTAACTATGGATACTAACGATTTGCTCATTAAATTGCACCATTTATTATCTTAGAAAAAATTTTATTATTATATTATTTCAACTGTTTGTCAAATATTTATATAAACTTAAAAATTTTTATAAAATTTAAAAAAATCCCCTTACTCCTTTCCTTTAAATTTAAGTTTAAAGACCTATCTTTTATCTAAGAGATAGGTGAATATTTGAAAGAGAAAGGATACAAGCAAACGATAATCTTTCGGGTGCACCCGACAGCTTTGCAAGAGCGAAATCTACACGAAATTTTTAAGATTTACAATAGAGTAAAGCGAATTGGGTATAAATTACTTTTTCAGCTAAAAGACATGGATTACACTCAAAACGAAAGAAGCAATATTATCCAACCTCAGCTCATGCAAATTTGCGATAATAATCCTTATGTAAACTCTATTTTAAAAGAAAACGAGACAAAGCTTGCCCAACAGCAAACATGGCACGAGAAACGAAATAACTACATGGAAAGACAAATCAAAACAATTTCAGAAAAAATAGAGTTCATATTACAGGAAAATACGCGCGATAGGCGGTTAAAAGTATTGTATTCCAAATTATCCTCGGTTCAAAATCGGCTAAGAACTTTGGAGTTAAAACCAGTGGTCTTTGGTACAAAACAGTTGTTTCGACAAAGAATTCGACAAAAGATAAGCAGAAAAGAATTTATAATTCGGCGAGACGCTTCGTTTTGCTGCGTTGGGAAAAAGCAAGGAATAAATTTAAATATTAAATTGTTTGAAAATAAGACGCTAAGAATTCACAGGTTTTCCAAAGAAAAAGGGAAAGAATGGCTTTATATTCCTTTCACGGTAAACGCGACTCAAGAACGATGTTTTGAAGAGATTCTTAGAGCCGAGAAATACACCGTTACCGTCAAAAGACGGCTTATTAAAGGAAAATTGAGATATTTTGCGCACATAACCTACGATATTCTCGAATCTGAAATTGAATTTAATTTTGAGAAGGGAGCGGTAGGATTAGATTTTAATTATAATTTTGTGTCTCTCTGTAACGTAAGTAAAACTGGAGATTTCAAGAGTTATCACGAAATTAATTTTAGAAATCTCCACATGTTAAGAAAAAATAGCAGAGAAAACTATATTAGCTATAAAATTAATAAAGTGGTAAATTATTGTGTTAACAAACAGAAAGGACTGGTCGTTGAAGACCTTTCGTTTAACCAAGAGTTTTCTTACGGGAAAAAGCGCAACAGAAAACTCAGTAATTTAAAAACCTCCGCTTTATCTTTATTAGAAAGAAAATGCCTTAAAAGTGGAGTAGCTATTAGAAAAATTCACCCTGCGTACACTTCTTTAATTGGTAAATATAAATATTTGCGATTATATAACTTATCTACTCACATACTGGCAAGTTATGTAATAGCTCGAAAAGGTCTGAAGTTTAAGGAAAAGCTTCCAACTATTTATAAGTGGTTGCTTGCACAAGTTGGGGATTCGATAAAGCCCCGTTTGAACCCAAGCAGTCCCTACTATAGATGGGCTAAACTTCACGACTTTTTCAAGCA
>JBHLLE010000340.1:0-4997 GCA_048885945.1 Candidatus Hermodarchaeota archaeon
TGTCCCCATTTCTACCTTATTATATTGTTTCTATTCTAATAATAGGTTCATTATTAATTACACTAAACTTTATTAATAAATAAGAACCAGAAATTAAGAAATCACTTAAGAGAACACTCTAACTTTGCTAAAAAGTTCTTTTAACGATGATTTTAATTTATTAAAAGGTCTTAAATTGCCAGAAAAAACTTTATCAGTAACTTGTTCAATATACGGTTCTATTACCGCTTCAACATCTTCTAATTTTCCCAGATTTCCTTCAGAAAGAAGATATAAGAAATATTCGTTTTTATACCTTTGAAAAGTTAAAAATCTATAATTTTGAAAACCCAGTTTTACTGCAATCCATTTCGGCATAGCATCTGTATTTCCTATGGTGTTAGCTGCGATGGCTTCTATCTTTGCGGTTAAT
This sequence comes from Candidatus Hermodarchaeota archaeon, assembly GCA_048885945.1. GTDB lineage: Archaea > Asgardarchaeota > Lokiarchaeia > Sigyniarchaeales > SOKP01 > LW40-45. The sequence continues at coordinate 413 of JBHLLE010000340.1, forward strand.
ACGGATTCTTTCATTTCTTGTTCTTCTTCCTTACTTTCAAATACGCCAGGTAACTCCACATTTAATTCGTCTCCAAGTAAAAGAGAGATAACTCCAATTGATTTGGAAGATAATCCTAAATAGTCAATTCTTATCTTATCTTCAACATATGGAATATCTTGATCTGAAAATACTTCTTGCAATCTTAAATATTCTTCTAAAAGAAAATTTATAATACTATCAAATTTCTTTTTTATATCGTAACGCTCTAATTTATCTAAATTATCAATATTTTTTCCTGAGACTAATTCTGAAAAATAATTTGACATTTGCTCTAACAACCATTTACCTTTTTTATCGGGGAAAGAACCATAAATGATGTAAATAATATCATTTTTTTGGAACCATTGGCATTTTTCTTTGTCTTCATTACTCGTAATAAGAAGCATTTTATCAAGGCTACCACCTAATATACTTGTAGCTATAAAGTCTAAGTTATTTGTGAGCTCTAATAGAAATACATATTGTTCATTATCACAATATAAAGGAGTTCTTTCTATGGACGTTATTCCAATTAATTTTATATACTCCCCTTTTTGTAAATCAATCCTGTCCCCTACAACTTGTAAATCCTCAGAATCTTCCTTTATTTTAACTTTTCCTTCTAATTTAGAGGATAACGTAATTTTTTTAGTTTCAAATTCTTTTGGTTGTATGATTTCTTCTTCATATATCGCTTGAGAGGTTTTTTTATCTTTTTTTTTCTTTTTCTTTTTTTTCTCCTTTTCATCTGAAGTTTTAAGTTCGAGAAAATTTTTCTTACAGCCAGGACAGATATTATCCTTTGGATATGGTTTCACAATTTTATATCCACAATGTGGACATTCCAAAGCTGCTTTTTCATCGTCCTTATAAAAGATTGATATTTTTACCAACTCAAAATAATATTTAATATTAACAAGTAATTAATGATGTATTGATTGTTGAAAAAATATTGGATTATTTTATATAAAAGGTTTAAATTTTATAAATATTTATTCGAAAGGTCTTTAAATGCCTCTAATAGCGTGTTGTTCTCTTCAATAGTCCCTATGGTTATTCTGATATATTGATATAATCCCGGTTTATTGAAGTGCCTAATGATAATTTTATATTTGTCCCTTAAGTCCCATACAAACTTTAAAGCAATTGATTTATCTTCAAACTTGATAAGAATAAAATTTGTATCTGAGGGTAAAACGGTAATTCCTTTATATGAATCTAATTCTTTGGTTAATCGTTGTTTCTCCTCTATAATCTTTTTATTTTGTTCAAATTGCTTGTTTCTATTTTTTATACACGATATTGCTGCAATCTGGGCAATATAATTTGTGTTATAGGGTAATTTTACTTTGTTCATTTCTTTGATAATATCCGCGTCTGCTAAAGCGTATCCAAAACGTAGAGACGCTAAAGAGAATATTTTAGAGAATGTACGAGCCACTATTAAATTCTTAACAGTTTTTAAAAGAGGTAAAGCAGTCGTGTCAGAAAAATCTGCATAAGTCTCGTCAATAACGACTATTCCTGGAAAATTATTACATATTTTTGAAATCATTTCGTTATCGTAAGATTTACCATTAGGATTGTTTGGAGAATTAATGAACATCAATTTACCTTTTGCATTATACGCTGACTCGGGAATTGAAAAATCATCGTTCAATCTTATCTCGTTAATTTTAGCATTATAGAGCGATGCTAGTACTTTATACATTCCATAGGAAGGATAGAACATCACCACTTCATCTCCTGGGTCTATAAAAACTTTAAAGACAATATCTAATATCTCATCACATCCATTTCCAACGAATACGGTATTTCTATTGGTTAGAGTATCTTTATCTTTAAGAAATTGATTTAATAACGCTTTGCGGACTTCTAGTGCTAATGGATCGGGGTATCGATTAATTCTTTTATTAATTGCATTTTTGATATCTTCTATAATTTCGGGAACTGGGAGATAAGGATTTTCATTCGTATTTAGTTTTATCCAACCATCTCCAGTAGGTTGCTCACCAGGTTCGTATGCAGAATATCTTTTTATGGCTTCTCTCAGTAGATTATTTAAATCCATAAATATTACCATTATTTTTTTAAATTAATTATTGAGTACAAATGGTATTTCTTAATATTTTAATATATTAAGTAAAGAATGCGATAAAATTTAATTTTTTCTTTTTAATCTTTCTTCAATTGACTTTTTATGAGCAAATAATCCTTCAAATTCGGCAATTTTGATAGCTGAATCGCTTAATATTTTTAATCCATCTTTATCACATTCTAAAACATCAATTATCTTTAAAAAATCGTAAACATTTAATCCAGAATACTTTATTGCGTTTCCTCCAGTAGGTAATATATGATTTGTTCCAGCAGAATAATCTCCAAGGGGAACAGGAGAAAATGGACCTAAAAATATAGCTCCAGCATTGTTTATTTTTCTTAATATTTTCTTAGGGTCTTTAATCAGAAGTTCTAGATGTTCTGGAGCGATGATGTTACTTATCCTAATACTATCCTCTAAATTTTCAGTATTTATAATAAGGGATTTTTCTAACGCAGCTTTAATAATTTCAATTCTTTCACATTCTTGAAGTTTTAAATCAATGTGATTATTAATTTCTTTAATGATTTTTGAAGAATGACACAATATTATCCCTAAATTATCCGGATCGTGCTCGAGTTGAGATAAAAAATCTAAAGCTATAAGGTTGACATCCGATGACTCATCGACAATAATTAAAATTTCAGATGGACCAGCAGGATTATCAATAGCAATTGTATTTGATAAGAGTTGTTTAGCTGTATTGACCCACTTATTTCCCGGACCTATGACCTTTTGCACTTTTGAAATAGTCTTTGTACCGTATGCCATAGCTGCGATAGCTTGCGCTCCTCCGACTCTATAGATTTTATCGATTTTGAACTCTTTAGCAGCAACAAGGATTTCTGGAGCAATTTTTTTGTTTTTTTGGGGAGGGGAACAAAGTATAATGTTTTTTACTCCTACTACGAAAGCTGGTGTTGCGGCCATTAGTACTGTGCTTGGATAGATCGCCCTTCCACCAGGAATATATAATCCAACAGAATTTAATGGTCGATAAATTTGTCCAGCCTTAACTCCATTCTTAATGTTTATAAACCAGTCTTCTTTTATTTGTGCTTTGTGAAATTTAATTAAATTATTCTTTGCAAATCTAAGAGCATTCAATAAATCTTCGTCAATATTGGTGTAAGCTTCATCAATTTCGTTATTGTTTACTTGAATCTCACTTTCATCTAATTCCAGATTATCATACTTAGATGTTAATTCAATTAATGCTTTATCTCCCTTAGATTTTACTTGATTAATAATGTCTAAAACAACATATTGAATTTCTTCAAGTTGCCCAATATTTCTTGGAATAAATTTTGAAATATTCTCTTCAGTTATCTCACTAGAATTTATCACTCTTAATGATGCCAACTAATTTAACCTCAAATTATTTGATTTCTTCTAAGGGAATTATCTGACGGGGTTCGTGGACAACAAGACCCTGAGCGTATTTTCTTAAATGTGGGATTAAACTTAAGAATTCTTCTTTTTTAATAATAGTATTTATTGCATACCATTCGTTGTTATTATCTCCTGCTAGTTTAGAGATTGTAGGCTTTCTTAGAGCAGGAAGTTTCGTTAGGATTTTTTCTAAATTTTCCTTTTTAACATTTAAGTATATGTGAAGTTTCTTTGATGCTTCTATAACTCCCATTAAAAGAACTTTCAAATCCTTAATTTTTTCTCTTTTCCATTCGTTAACTAATGCGTTTTTGTTCGCTATTAATACCGCCGTAGAGGTATCAATAACTTCAATTATCTTAAGGTTATTTGCTCTTATCGTTGATCCTGTTTGGGTATTATCAATAATAGCATCAACTTCTTCGGGAGGTTTAGCTTCAGTGGCACCAAAAGATAAAAATATTTTAACTTTTTCATTTTCTCCCCATGTTTTCCAGGGTGTAATGACTAAAGGAGCTTTATTGCCATAGAGTTTTTTATATGTCTCATTTTTATTTAAATAATTCAATGAAAGAGTCAAATACTCGGTTGAAATTCTAAGCACCTTATTATCGTCGTGAAATTTTTGTAAAAGCTCGTCAACGGAATTAATTTTGTCCCATATAGTCGGAACACAAAAAACGATTTTAACGCCTCCTATCTCTAGATCTAATATGACTTCTACATCTGCGTTTGTTTCTTTTACCCAATCTATTCCCGAGATACCCAAATCAAATTCATCCTCGCCAATTAAATAATTTGGTATTTCTTGGGGTCTTAATAATTTTACATAAACGTCTGGATCGCTGATGGAGGGTCGATAATCTCTGCTAGAGGCGAAACTTAATTTAAGACCTGCTCTTTCAAAGAAAGAGGCCACTACCTCTTGTAAACTACCTTTTGGTATCGTTAATTTTAGTACGTTAGTATTCATAATTATCAATGATAATAAAATAATTGAAAATTTTATATTATATTTGATTAGTCTAATGTAGTAAAGATTTAGAATTTTTTCTTTTTCTTGTTCATTAC
>JBHLLE010000341.1:0-4958 GCA_048885945.1 Candidatus Hermodarchaeota archaeon
ATACGCATAAACACCGATAAAAACGTAAGCAATACAAAAATAACCAAATTTTTGGATTAGACTAAATTTATTTTTACAATAGATTAAGAAGATGGTAAGTGCAAATAAGATAATATTAGAAATAATACCTAAGATGGTGATAGTATTCGCAGATACATTTACAAATTCTCTTAAATATATTAATTTTAATTTTTGATTTCTTTCAGCAGGATGGTTAAGTCCATCTATAAATCCAAAAATAAGTTCAGGATAAAGAATAAATAAAAAATTTTGTGCTACGAACAAACCAGCAACAAGACAATATGTTTGGATATTTTTTTTTTTTAAAATCTCATTACGAGAAATATCTTGAAAAACATATATCAATAACAAATAAAAAAAATAAGGTGCAATTGCTAATGCGAATATAAAAAGGTTATAATTTATTAAATAATATTTCAGGTCTTTAATTTTCTCATATTTATTAAATTCAAGCTCTCTTCTTAAAATAAAAAGAAGAATTAAGAATAAAATATATTTATGTTGGTTAAAGAAGAATTGGTTATATACAAAGAATCCATTAGAGATTACCATTAAAAATATAAATCTATAGTTTTTTTCTTTCACATTCATTAGTTTTAGTATCTTATTATATTCTATAAGAGCTAAAACAGCCGCAATATAATTAATAATATAGAAAACTGTCGGAGCTAAAGAATATGGTAAAAGTGAAATGGTTACTGAAAATAAAACTGCATAACTGGGTAAATAAAGAAAACCCGAAACATCATAAATTTTTCGTGGATCGTTGTGTATAACTCTTCCAGCATTGTAATGTACTCTAAAATCTCCAGTCATTGTAACAAATTCTTTTTGAATTAAACATAATATTGCCCAAAAAACAATACAAAAGGCGGGAATTATTAAGTAAAAATTTTCTTTAACGAACACACCCTTAAAAAAACAAATTAATGAAATTATGAAGAAGAATACAAAAAATAGTAGAAAAGTTAAAATTATTAATATCAATATATTTCCTATTTTATTTATTAAATCAAATTAAAAAGAACTCTATCAGTGCCTTTTTAATTTTTAAATAATTAATTTTTATAAAATTTTTCGAATATTTTAATATAAATTATTGAATGGTTTTTTTTTTGAAATTATGACTTTTACTTTAGAAATAATTTCGATTTTTTTCAGAATTCGTAATCTTAATTATTTTTTTAAAAAGAGTTTTTTTATAAAAAAGAATTAATTTTGATTTTTTAATAATGGTAATAAAAGAGGTCCATTAGGTAAAATTAAGATTCTTGCGTGTAATCCAAATTTTTCTAATCCATATTGTATTGCTTCTTCGACAGAACTAGCATATTTTAATCCTATATTTCCAATCTCATGGTCGTTTAATTTAGAAATTACAAAAATTTCAGCTTTCATTAAAATTCTTGTTAAAATCTGTATTTCCCATTGATCAGGGACTATTATTTCTTTAGATAGAATTTGACTATATATCGTTTCAGGAGCTTTTCCTGAGAAAATTAGATCTTTAAAATTGTCATGCCCCACACCATCGTAAAGCTCATTTACAGAAATTATTACTCCATTTTCTTTAACTGCTAATTCACCTATTGCCATGCTTTTTACAGCTTGATATAAATTGAGATCTAACGGATAACCTCCATTTCCACAAATTACAATATCATATGGATTTTCAATTTCTTTAAAAACATTTTTCAATTGATAATTAACTAAGTATTCATGTACTTTTTCAAGATTTCCCGATTTAATTTGAGTGATTTCGTGCTTTTCATTAATACATACATTAATAACAAAATCAGATCCAACACATTTAGCAATCTCATTTGCATTTTTATGCATAGGATTTTCTTTGTAGATTCCAAAACGAGCGAAATTAGAATCAATATTTTCTGCTGAGTGATTTCCTTGAATTGTTTCTTGTCCCGCAATTCCAGGTATAATTGATTTTCTTCCCCCGGAAAAGCCTAAAAAGAAATGAGGTTCAACATATCCAGTTAATATTTTCAAATCGCTTTTATAATAATGCTTATTTACATATATTGGGATGTCATCTGTGGATTCTCCTATAAAAATTAGTGAATTCATATCAGTAGCATCGTGATCTATGACTTTCAATCGATCTCTTAGATCTTTACCTAAAATTCGAACTAATTCATCCTCACGAGAACTTCGATGTAAACCTGTAGCAATTAAAATTAAAATTTTATCATCGTTTATACCATATTCGTTTAATTTTTGAATTAAACCTTTTAGAATTATGTGAGAAGGGACTGGTCTAGTAGCATCATTTACAACAATACAAGTATAATTTATTGTCTTCTTTTGTTCAATGATGGTTTTTAATGTTGGGCTTCCAATTGGATTTTCAATAGATTCTATGATTTTTTGAACAGGATTATTTATTACTTCCTGTTGTTTACTATAAAAAATATCTACATTCCAAGTAGGATCAATTGTAATATCCAAACCATTTTTGCCATAATCAAATCTCATAATATTTTACCTTTTTTAGGATTTATGAATAATCTCTCTAGCTTTTTCAAAAATTTGGTAAGTTTTAACACCAGCAGGACATTTTTCTAAACATAATCCACATAATGTACATGAATGCAAAATATCATTAATCAAATCATTTAGAACTAAATCTCCATGAACTAGACCATTTAAAATACTTAATCTGCCCCTAGGACTATACGTTTCAACTTTATAATATATTCTCGAGGGACATGAAACTCCACATAAACCACATCTCATACAATTTAAACTCAGAACTTTGTCTTCTTGATTTTTTAAAAATCTTTTACTACTTAGTTTCTTTATTGGTCTCTTATCTCCTTTTCCCTGACCAGGATTCAGTATCATGTTGGGATCAAATAATTTTTTTATTTCATGCATAATATCTAATATCTCTAAACCATGTTCTAAGGTTAAAAAGGGAGTTTTTATTTTTCCTATTCCATGTTCTCCAGTAATAGTTCCACCTAATGGTATAATGATCTTTTTATAGAGAAAATCCAAAGCAAATTCAAACTCTCGTCTACTAAAATCATCATTTTCGTTGAATAAGAAAGTAGGATGCAGATTTCCCTCCATATGACCAAATGTGGCAACTTTGATGTTGTCTAATTTTAAATCTTGGGGAATATTTTCAATTTTTTGGATTACTTCTGAAAAATTAGTTATTTGAATAGTACAGTCTTCTAAGCAACATGTTGGACTTATTCTCGCTAAGGCAGGTAGCGCATTTTTTCTAGCTTTTATTAATTCGTCCCTTTCAATCTCATTATCTGCGATTTTAAGCAATAAAGGCTCCTGACTTAGCATTATTTCGTGCATTTTCCTAAAATTTTCAGTAATTTCATGCTCATTTATTCCATCAAGTTCTACTAATAAGATATAACCCTCAGGATAATCCAAAAATTCTCCGCCTAAATACTCAAAAACGGCTTTTGTTGTGAGTTTATCTAAAAATTCTATTAAATTTGGAACAATTCCCGCTTTTCTTAATTCAATTACAGATTTAGTGATTTTGTCAATTTTATCAAACATGTATAAACCTAGTTTTCGATCCCGAGGTAAAGGAATGATCCTTAATCCGATTTTAGTAATAATTCCTAAGGTTCCCTCTGAACCAACAAATAAATCCTTTAAATTATAAGAAGAGACTGATTTGAGAACTTCGGAACCTAATTTGATCACATTTCCATCAGCTAAAACGACTTCTAGATATAATATGTAATCTTTAGTCACCCCATATTTAAAAGCTTGAACTCCTCCAGCATTCGTAGCTACCATCCCCCCAATAGTACAAGCTGAGCTGGAGGCCGGATCAGGAGGGAAGAAGTATTTTTGGACTTTAAGGATTTCATTTAATTCATCGCAAATAACACCTGGTTCTACTTCAACCATATTATTTTCTATATCAATTGAAATTATTTTATTCATTCCACTTAAATCTAATATTATACCACCATAAGCGCTCATCGTTCCCGCCGACAGACTCGTTCCGCTTCCTCTCGGAATTACCGGAATATCGTGTTTGTTTGCAATTTCTAATACTTTTTTAATTTGTTCTGTTGTAGTAGGTGTTAATATTAAGTCAGGTATCCACTCTTTATTAAAAGCTGTTCCTCCAAAAGCATAAGACCATCTAATTTCAAAATCAGAAAAGTAATTCTCTTTTCCTACAATCCGTTTAAAATTCTGATGCATGGTTTCTGAAATTTTATTGTATTCAGACTTCATCTTTATAGTATCATCAATAAGAACAATAAATTTGTAAAGGTATTAGGATTAATAATTTTATTTGTATAGAAATATAAGATTAGTCTATTCTTATTCAATTATCTAAATTAAAGCTGAAAAAATAATTCAATTCTTTTTTAGATTATAAGTTATAGATAATCAAGGTCTACCCATTTCATGCTTCTTTATTTTTATGAGAGAACCACCTTAAATTGTTAAAAAATCGAAATTTCAAATTTTCTTTTTCACTTAAGTACTTGAATTTTAATAAAAATAAAGAATAAATCATAGAAAAAACCAAAATCGCATCCTGTATTTGTCGACATTCTAATAGTGCTCTAAAAACTCCTTTATAAATAAATTCTTCCAAAAAAGGATTAGCATACAGGAGAGAAATTAAGAGAACAGAGATAAATCCTAACATTGCCACTTTAAATCTTTTTTTTGCTAAGGAATTAACCATTTCTTTTTTATTGAGTTTAAGATAAGGTATAAATAGTAGGGTTATAAAAGGAATTGTAATTATTCCTAACATAGGTTGGTAAGAGTAGACGCCAAAGAAAAAAAAGGAAAGAAAGAAATAGCTAATTCTTTTATCTAAATTTAAATTATTAAGGGAACAAATTAATAATGTTAATGCTATTAATATAAGAGTTAAGATATATGGTAAAAAAAACATAGTTTTTATTAGC
>JBHLLE010000342.1:0-4957 GCA_048885945.1 Candidatus Hermodarchaeota archaeon
TTTCTGTTTCGCAGAGACCGCAATGGACGCAATTGTAAATTTTTAAAAAATCTTCTTGAGAAAATTCAATACTATCTAAGGTTTCAATCATTTCTTTTACTTCTTTATCGCTGTAAAAATGCTTAGAATCAACTTCTTCAGTTGGATATTTCTTTCTGCCTTTTGGATATTTTAAATAATCACCCATATAAACACCTTAATAAAAGAGATAGTATTGATAAAAATTAAGAATAGAAAAAAAAGATTATTTTACTTATCTTTTTTCAGTTTTACATCTGTTCTTTGAATTCCGACTTCCTTACTCGTTGGCAGAGCGGTACCACAATGATCACGCTTTGCTTCATCTGCCTTTAATGCCTTTTCCATTTCATCATCTAATTCTTCTTCAGACCATTCTTTTTCTGGCATAATTAAATTTATGTTACTCAAATAAATAAAAATTCACCCTATAAAATATTGAATCTAATTGATATATGCGTAAATTGTTTATAAAAAGATAAAAAAAGAGTTATACTATATTATTTTTCAAGTTGTTCATTTATATAATCTAAAGTTGCTTTTTCTTTTTCAATAGGGCGTCTCTCAGGTACTTTAATGTATTCTTTTCCAATAGTTTCGTAATAATCTGAGCGCATATATAGGTTACAATAACATGCACCGTACTCTTTTATGTCAAGTGGAGAGTAATCGCATGGGCATATTAAATCTCTATCTAGGTCCCTATTACTTGACGCAAGTCTGCAGGGGCAACTTTGATAATCGTAATTTTTCTTATTATCAACTAGGCCATCTAACAGGTCATTTAACGTTTCTTGGTCTTTATTTAAAATCCAACCGTTTTTCTCACAAACTTTTTTACAATATTCTAGCATTCCTTCTTTAGTCTTCATGTCCATAGTTATGCTCCTCCTTTCATTAACTCTTCATATTTGTTAGGATCATATCCAACAACCACATCTTTTTTATCACATATCATGAATGGATAAGAAATCCTTGATTGATAATTTTCTTTTAAATAGTCCATTATTTCTGCTTTTTGTGAGAACTGAATTTTATCTACATCTACATATCGGTATTTAATGTTCTTATCATTTAACCATTTTTTACATTTCTTGCACCACATGCAAGTACTAAGAGTAAAAATAGTAATTTCCCTATGATCATTTTCTCCCTCTACGGTTACTGCCAAATTGTCTATTAATTCATCAGTTGTCATAATTAATCAATTTTTTTTTTGGATTCAATAATTTAAATTTATTTATTTAGATTTTTGTAAATTCTCTTTCCAATTTGGATCGATACACTCCATACTTTTCTCTGTTATTTCCCTTATTTCGTCATCGCAAGAATCCAAAAGGATTCCTAAATGTTCTAACGCTCGTTTATCTCCTATCTTCATTAGACTTTCAATAATTAAGTAAATTCTTTGCTTATCTTGAGCATCTTCTGGTAGATTTAATTCTTTTTGTAGTACATCTACAATTAACATAGTCGCTTTAACGTCTTGAATTTCACCCATCGCTTCAATTATACGATTTAACACGATGGGATCGGTCTCTCTCTTGATAATTTTAGCTAGAGAATTAGTAGCCCTTTTATCCTTTAAATATCCTAGATGATTAGCTGCAGCTGCTCTTTCCATAGTAGTTTTACCATGAAAAAGTTTCTGTATTGCATCGTTGAATTCTTGGTTTTGTGTATGATAATCCATCTTAATAATTGAAAGAACCCATAAAAATTAGAATATATCTATTATAATTTATAGATATTCAGCGTTGTAAGAATAAACTTTAAAATGCAATTATCAATTTTTTTAATATTTTACATTACATTACATTTTTAACTTAGTTATTTTATAGTTTTAATAACTTTAGGTTTAATCTTAATACTTTCTTCATTACAAACTATGTCAACTAAGAAAAGCAATGAAATTAAAGAGTCTTCAAGTTTAAGTGCAGAGCTCCTTTGTATATCATATTTTGATCAAATTATTGGACCAAATCAGTTTTACTGTAACGAACCTTTGGATAAAGAATCGATCGATCATCCTAATTTAAATAGAATTATGGAATTTAATGAAGAACCAGGAAGTTTTATTTTTGCCTTTAGAAAATATCAAACAGTCAATCTCCTTTTCAATATTGATTCTAAAGTCGCTAGGGGAGGCCAAGAACTTATAATGATTTCTTACATGGTTAGAGCTTCGTATTTTAGAACCGAAATCGTAGATGTTTTTAAGTATTTAGAAGATAAAAAAAGTATTTTAGAAGAATACGCAGAAACTCTAAAAAGTCTTGGAGAACTTCCTTCCATTCTACACATGAAAAATAAAAGTACTCAACAGAAAAATCTTCTTTATTTAGGAACTAAAGAGTTCAGAAAAAAATTCTTAGATTTACACGATAAATATTTTAAAAAACTCTCTCCAAGATTTGAAATGAAAGCCCCAATTCAATTCAAAGAAGTTCCTAAAAAAGTATTTATTTTTGGAGAAAGACATGTGGGAAAAACAACATTTTTACATAACATTGAAGCAATTCAGTTTCATAACCAAATTAATAACGATTTACCCACAATGATTTATACGCTAGTAGTTGATAATATTGAGATACTGACATACGATTGCATTGAAAAAGATTTTGAATGTGAAAGATGCAAAAATTACGGCGGTTGTATCAAAAACGCTCAGGGCTTTATACTATTATTTAGAGCAGATGACGAAAGTTCTTTTCTTAATGCAAAAGAAAAGCTTCGGAAAATTATTGATAGGTGTGACGAATTGGAAAATGATAAAATTCCATTAATTATTATAGGAAATAAATTTAACGATAAAGAAGATATAAGTTCTACTTATGTACACGAATTATTAAATTTAAAAGAATTGGAAGATTGCGAAATGAAAGTAAAATATTATTCCATAAATGTTATGAAAGAAGACCGTACTATTATGAAATCCTTGCGTTGGCTAGTTAGACACATGATTTAATTAATTATAGATAAGAATATGTCTTCTTTCCTTGAGGCTCTTGAAATAAAAAAAAAGATAAAAATGGTAGAGTAGTCTAATCAATATGTTAAGAGACTCGAAATAGTCTTAATGATTATTTTATTTTAGTCATTTCTTTTTTTCTTTCTAAAATTGCCGAATATAGTTGTTCTGTTGTTTCGAAAGGGATATCTATTTTTTCCTTTTTATTAAGCTGAATTGCATTTACAGGGCAAGTAGGAACACAATTTCCACAACCAATACATTTTTTTTTATTTAATTTTGCAATTCCTTTACGTAATTTTATGGCATTCATCTGACAACGATCTACACAAGTTCCACACCCCTGACATAATTCAAGATCTACTTCTGCTTGAAATGTACTAGCTAAAAACTTTGCGGGTTGAGGAAGGATTTTACAATTTGAAAGCATTCCACAACAGCACCCACAACAGCTGCAAATAAATTCTGGATTTATTGTATTAAAAGCTTGTAAAACCAAGCCTTCTTCCTCGTTTTTTTGAATTATCTGAAGAGCTTCCTCCTTACTCACTTCACGCCCCCATCCTTGATCATTATATAACTGAGCCATATCTCCAAATCCAATGCAAGTTTCAAGCCTAGAAGTCATTTTACACGGCTCTCCAATCATTTTTTTTCCTTGACGACATATACATTCAGCTACGCCTATCGGACCTTTAGTATTTTCAACAATTTTTCTTAATTCGTCGTATGTTGGTACATAATGCTCGGGAGTAATACTTTTTTCAACTGGAACTGTCCGAAATTGTGAAATTTGGGTACCAAATACTTCACTCATAAATGCTCCATAAGTATAAGACCAAAAATCATTATAGAATTCTTTAGTAAGTTTATTTATCTGATATTCATACATTCCAATTAGAAGGTAAGCATTAGCATAATACCTTCTACCATTAATAGTTTTATAATGAATAGCTCCCTTTTTTACCATGTTATCTAGTTTATATATCAAGTCATCAATGGATTTCACCATATTTTTAACTCGCTCGTGAATTGTCTCTAAAGATTCATACGAATCGCTTAATTTACAAGCTATTTTTGCTTCATTTGGGGAAAATAAATGTTTTAATAATTCTATTTCAATACCTGATTCTGTGGGTGGGAATCCGATTGGATATTTATCCAGATGTTTTTGTAATTTTCTATAGATATCAGATTGAGCTTCATTCAATTTTTTCATCTCAATTTCTTTAATTTATTATTTAATTATTTCTGCAGGGTTATCAATTCTAGGAATCAATACTATAACTTCTCTTGGCCCTATTCTTTTTAATTCAATAGCATCTTGAGGACAATGATGAGCACATATTCCACAGCCAATGCATCTCGTTTTGTTAATTTCTACTAATTCATTTACTAAGTCTAATGCTTCCATAGGACATTTTTTTACACATGTTTGACATCCTACACAGAGATCTTCATTCAATGACGCTACATAGGATGTTAATGCCTTCATTGGTAAATTACCCTCATAAAGACTATGAAAAACTTCGCAGCAACATTTACAGCAATTACATATAGCAAATTCATCATTATTAGGATCTTGATAGGAATGAAAAGCTCTGTGAACAAGACCTAAATCCTCTGCTTCTTTTAACAATTTAACTGCTTCATCTTTGGAGATTTCCTCTGCAAAATGATAATCTATATAAAATTGAGCAACTCGTCCAAAAAATAAACAATTTTTTTTTGGCGCTGCAATCTTGCATGGGTCATTTAGGAGTTCTCTATGGTGTCTGCAATAACAATTAGATACTGAAATAACATCAAATTTCTCTACTATCTGAGATGCAATTTCTGAAGGTAAAATTAATTCTCCAGGAGTTTCCATTTTTTCTTCTACTGGAACAATCCGATATATTGGTTTAATTTGCTCAAATAAATTCATAGTAGTATCATAGTTCTTTTGATATCCATCTCCAATATCTT
>JBHLLE010000343.1:0-4949 GCA_048885945.1 Candidatus Hermodarchaeota archaeon
TACAGAGAAAGCATTTAAGCCTTCAGATATGCGAGGTTATTTTGATTATGATCCATATGATATAAATGAAATGATGAGGTATAGAATTGCTGAATATTGTGATGCAATGGGAATTGAAATTGAGGCTCTTCATCACGAAGTAGCTTTTGGACAACATGAAGTAGATTTTCGATATGATAAGGCCGTGGACTCCGCCGATAATACCATTACAATTAAAACTATTATCAAGACCGTAGCGGCACAAAATGATATGACTGCAACCTTCATGCCAAAACCCTTTCCGGGTATTAATGGTTCTGGAATGCATGTCCATCAGAGTATGTGGAAAGAGGGAGAAAATATCTTTTATGACGATTCTGATTCTAATTATATTTCATTAACTATGAAGAAATTTATTTCGGGTCAATTGAATCACGCTAAAGCTATGTGTGCTGTATTGAGTAGTTGGCCAAATTCGTATAAAAGATTAGTTCCTGGATATGAAGCACCAGTATATGTGGCATGGGGCTTTCGAAATAGATCTCCTCTAATTCGAGTACCTGACTTTCATGGAAAACCATCTGCCGCTCGAAATGAAATAAGATGCCCTGATCCTTCCGGAAACCCATATCTTCAATTTGCGGTTCTTTTAGCCTCTGGATTAAGCGGAATTTTATCTAATGATATAGAATTGTATGAACCTACGGATAAAAATGTTTACCATTTTTCTACTAAAGACTTAGAAAAATCAGGGATAAACTCCTTACCAGGAAGTCTAAGAGAAGCATTAACCGAATTTCGACAATCAGAATTTATGAAAGAAGTATTTGGAGAAGAACCTTTTAAAAACTTCTATTACGCTAAGCTTGAAGAAAATGACGCCTACAGAATAAATGTAAGTCAATGGGAACGAGATAGATATATCTCAAGATTATAATTTAAAGATTTTTTTTACATTTCTTTTTTTTCTTATTATGTTAACGACTCTAAAATTTGTAGTAGTTTAAATACAACTATTCAAATATGATTTTGCATTATAAGTTCATATTTCACAATAATTTATGTAAAACGAGGTAATGTTACAATGAAATTGAATAAGCATGTATTAGTGAGCTTGTCAATCCTACTTACAATTTGTTATGGACTTTCGCTCGCAGCATCTGGTGTATCAATACCAGGTTGTGGTGAGTCTACTCCATAAAAAGATTGCTTGCAACAATTTCGAGCAATTAATAATTTTTATCTCTATTTTTTACCATAATAAATACTCCAAAATAGCCTATATTGATTTTTATCTGATTATTTTAATTCAGACATATTTCTTACTTAAATACTAGAAGAAGGAAAAAAGTAAAACATATTTAATCATTTATAAATTTCCATCGCTTTTGTCTTTTTAATCTATAAGCTTTTTCCCCGTATTCTTCAACCATTCTATGAGTATTAAAATAAGCTGCTAAGGAAATAGCATTTTTTTGTCTAAAAATCCACTCGTCGTGATTTTGATAGGTAGGAATTAATTCATTTTCTAAGGTTTCATATATATAATTTGAATCCACATTCCAATCGTTTTCAGCAGCTTTAGGATCTGAATCGTCTGGACCAATTGCCCACCCAGCTAAACGATTCATATGGTATCCTTCCAACCACCATCCATCTTGGACGCTGAAATTCAAAACTCCATTTAAAGCCGCCTTCATTCCAGAAGTACCCGATGCTTCACGATATCTATTAGGTGTGTTAAGCCATACATCTACACCCGATACGAGCATATGGGATAAATCCATGTTATAATTTTCCATTAATACCACTTTTACTTCGTAATTATCGTATAAGTATTCCCCTGCTTCGTAAATTTTTTTGATGTAATCTTTTCCCATTTGGTCTTTAGGGTGTGCTTTTCCTGAAAAAATAAACTGTACATTTCCCTTGCAAATTTTTCCTAATCTGTCGATATCGTTAAACACGAGTATTGCTCTCTTATAGGTGGCGAACCGTCTCGCAAATCCTATTGTAATTAATTCCTCATCAAGTAAATTCCAACTATGACTTTTTTGATAACTAATTAGATTGAATTTATTCTCAATATGAGCGTCAAAAAGGTCTAAATCGTCTATTTCGATGGCATTTTGAAGTACACTTGGTACAGATTTCCAATTTGGCCATTTTTTGTCAAAAATTTTCCGTATAGGTTTCGAAACCCAGAAAGGTAAATGAATCCCATTAGTTATGTAATCAACATTATAATTCGGGAACATCGCTCTCGAAATCTCACCGTGTTTTTTCGCGACTCCATTTCTATATCTAGAAAGATTCATGGCAAGAACTGTCATGTTTAACTCATCTTGACCCCCCAATTCTTTTATATTACTTGGAAGTTCGTTTCGAAACACATCTTTCACTAAATCGTAATTAAATCTATCATGACCAGCAGGAACCGGCGTGTGAGTTGTAAAAGCAACAGAATCCTTAACTTTTTCAATATCTCCTAGTTCTTTCAATAATTCGAGAGTTGAAAAAGCTCCATGTCCTTCATTGATATGATAAACTTTTATATTATTGTATCCTAATGATTTTAATAATTTTACTCCCCCAATCCCCAATATCATTTCCTGTACAATTCTATGCCATCTGCTCGTTGAGTC
This sequence comes from Candidatus Hermodarchaeota archaeon, assembly GCA_048885945.1. Lineage (GTDB taxonomy): Archaea > Asgardarchaeota > Lokiarchaeia > Sigyniarchaeales > SOKP01 > LW40-45. Next base: position 2,625 of record JBHLLE010000343.1, read on the forward strand.
ATAAAGAGCTGCAGTTAGCTTTCTTTGCCAATCTTCATTGCCCTCAACTTCAGTTGTTAATAAATAAATAGGTACTATATGCCCTGATTGTCCAATTACTTGATATAACCATGCGGATACTTTTATCTGTTTATCTTGTATTTTTATGGTTATTGGTTTCTCCACTTTGTCAAATTCGTAAAAGTAACTCCATTCAATTTCTTTTTCTTTTTGTTCGCCCTTTTCATTGAATAATTGATAAAAGTAGCCAGAGCTATAACATAAACAAATTCCGACCATAGGTATTTCTAAATCAGCAGCACTTCTAACGGTATCGCCTGATAATACCCCTAAACCACCGCTATAGGTTGGAATGTTTGAATCAATTCCTATTTCCATTGAAATGTAAGCTACTCTTGTATCATTAATTAATTCTTCGTTCACATCCATATTTTATCACAATTACTTTTTTAACTAGGATAATTGAAGTAAAATATTCTTAATTTTTTATTTAATTAAATAGATTAAATCTAATTTAAATTTAGACCATTAAAAAACAAATAAAGTAAAAATAAAAAAAAAATATAGAATGGTTGCTTAAGGATTTAATCCTAATTTTATAGTATACTCTATAAATATTTATTGGTGATATCAGACTTTATAAATCACATAATCTTAAATAACATTAAATCTAAGCAAAAATCATCCGATATTTTGTATTAACTAAATAAAAATTCTAAATTTATAACAATCAACAAAAAAAGGGTGGTTAATATAGAAGTAAATTACTTATTCAAATCAGGAAAGATTGGAAACGCGCAAATTAAGAATCGTATAGTCCGATCTGCAACTTGGGAATCAAGAGCCACTAAAGATGGATACATCACGCAAAAATTAATCGATTTCTATGACGAATTAGCCAAGGGAGGGGTAGGTTTAATAATAACTGGATATATTGCTGTAGATCCTATAGGAGCGCAAACAATCAGAATGACTCGATTATACGATGATTCTTATGTCCCAGGGCAAAGAAAATTAGTTAAATCAATTCATGAACATTCAGATGTTAAAGTAGCTGCCCAGATCGCTCACACAGGCAATAATGTTATAAGTAGAGATTTAGAAACTGTTGGTCCTTCAGCTATTCGTGATCCAATCACTAAAAAGATCTGTCGAGAATTAAAAAAAACTGAAATTAATCACATAATATCAAAATTTGTCGATGCGGGTTGTAGAGCATATGAGTGTGGTTACGATATGGTTCAATTGCACGCTGCTCATGGTTATTTACTAAGTGATTTCATATCTCCTTTTACCAATAGACGCGATGATGAATTTGGAGGAAGTATACCAAATCGAATTAGAATTTTAATAGAAATTTTTCAACAAATCAAGGAAAAACTAGGAAAAGATTTTCCAATAATAATCAAATTAACCACTCGGGATTTTTTAGGAGAAGGAAAAGGATTATCATTAGAAGAAGGAATAGAAATTACCAAACATCTCGTAGAACAGGGTTTTGATGCTATTGAGCCCTCCTCAGGACGTACAAATCTAAGAATAACTAATAATAAATCATTTCCAAGCGTTAATATTAGCTCTTCCGAAGAAGAAAATTATTATTTACCAATAGCTAAAGCGATCAAGCCTGTTATGAGAGATTGTACTCTAATTCTCATGGGAGGAATAAGAAATCCTTTGTCTGCTGATATGATTTTAAAAAATAAAATAGCTAACTTTATTTCAATGAGTAGACCTTTCATCTACGAACCTAATTTACCTAATAGATGGAAAATGGGGGATCTCTCACCTTCATTATGCACTAACTGCAATGCGTGTTTTGGTACTGGTGCAAGAGGGGAAGTACACTGTGCCGTCAAAAAGAAGCTAAAATGAAGTATAATACCATTCTGAATTGAAATAAATGTATTTTTAGAACGATTATTTTATTTAAAATAACTTTTGCAAAGTTAAAAAATAATTAAATTTTAAGAGTTTTGTTTTCCAAGATTTCAACTCTAATTTCAGCATTTTTTTCCGTAAAAAGAGTTTTATATTCGTCTAAATTCTTATTCCAATTATGCATTGGCACAACAATCTCAGGATTTATATCTAGTGCAGCAGCACATGATTCTTCAAAATCCATTGTGAATCTACCTCCACAAGGGAGCATAGCAACAGTAATATTCTCGAATTCCTTCATCTCAGGAATTCTTTCTGTGTCACCCGCGTGGTATATTCGCTTTCCTTCGATTTCTATTATTGTACCTGCCCATTCATTACTCTTTGGATGTGTTGATTTGTTAATTGTATATGCTGGAACAAGTTGTATTTTAATCCCATTAG
>JBHLLE010000344.1:0-4939 GCA_048885945.1 Candidatus Hermodarchaeota archaeon
AACAATATTTCGTGGATTTAGATATTTGTAGGCATTTTAAAAATGAGAAAGTATTTTTCTACGATTTAAAAGGATTTCTTTCTCACTACGGTTGGGAAGGAATTGAAGAATTAGGCAAATATGTTCAACAGAAAGATAAAACCTATTTAAAATATTCAACTTATAAATCGCTCACATTTCTAATTTTTTACTGTGGATTAGTTCTTATTGATGTTTTTGCCTCATTAGAAAAAGATTTAGCTTAAATATATTTATAACTAATGATTAAGATTGAAATAATATTAAGAATAATATCATTATATCTTCTTTATATAATTATATTTATTTTAGTTTTTTATAAATAGAGAAATAATCAAAAATGTATCGAATTAATCTATACTTCATCTATGAAAATGATTCTCAACTAGAGGAAATTCATAAGATCTTTAAAAAAAATCATGAAGCATACGGACTCATCAAATATGATTGGTATATCAAAGAAAAAAAATGTAATTCTGCTAAATTTGAATTTAATGGTTCTGAAAAATTAATGGATGGAGTAAAAAATTCGGCTAATCAAATATTTGATAAAACAGGTTTGAATTGTACTATTACTGTTCACAAATTAGATGATGTGATAAAAATTAATTAAATTATTAACTTTAATAATTATTAATTAATATCCTTATTTATAAGCTATATTCTTGGAAATAAAGCATTTAAATCTTCAGTACTATTCCACAAACAACCGATGGTATTATCAGGAGTATTCCATTCTAAAACTATTAAACTTTGACTATCTTTAAAACCATTCCACCAATCAGGATCCTTCTCTTTTAAATAAATCATTAATTTTCGTCTTAAATCCAAATCATTGCAGTTTCTTTCTAAAAATGCTTTATCTTTCTCTCTAGTAGTAATACCATATCGAATTCTATCTTCAGTAAATATTTTTAGATTTTTAGAAATATATTTTTTAGAATCAAAAGAACCAACACCTGCAATTAAATAAAAATGTATATAGTTATTAGAATTAGAAATAAATTCTAAATCATCGATAATATCAATCATCTCATCCTCAAAAAAATCAACAAATTGAGTTCCGGTTAAAATAACATCATCTAAAAAAATAAAATAATAATCTCGATTATCTTCTAAACTAGACAATAATTCAGGTAATTTGTTAATCTCAATGCAGTTTAAGATCTCACCAGAAAATTTTTTAGTAAAATATACCCAAGGATCTTGGCTTTTATATCTTGCTCCTCTAAATAAAATTATGTATGCATATTCTATCTCTTCCACTATATCATTAATAAGTTTTATTAAATTTGTACTCATCTCTTTCCAGGTTATATATATAATCTTTTTTAATATTTTAGCCATACAAGATCGTAATTCTTCGGGAAATTGATAAATAAATTCTAAAAAATCAGATTTTTTGAGCTTTTTATTTTTATAACATGGAATTTCTTCTTCAAGTTCTTTACATACAGTATCAATATAATGAATTTGCTTTTTCTCTTTTGTTTCAAATTCAGATCTATATTCAGGTTCTAAAACTTCCTTGGAAATTTGGCTATTTTCTATACCTGGACGAATAATTTTTTGAATTTCTCTTGAAGGAAACTTAAAGATTTTTTGTTCCGTCTTAATACTTCCTGTAATTAATTTAGATAATTCAAATCCTAAACTATCTATAGTATTAATTGATACAATAATTTGTTCTTCGATTTCTTTTGGAATTTCTTCGATATTGCTATAACCCTTAAAAAAATTTATAATATCAATAATGTTTTGAAGTGAGTAAAAAAATTTTATAAATTTTGTTTTAGAAGCAAATAACTCTTTCGCTTTATTTATTTTATTGAAATCTATACGATTAAAGTTAACACAGTTAAATAAGCATTCAAATATATGATATTTTGAAAATAAGAGATCTATTGTAATGGAATATAATTCTCTGAAATCTACATTGGTAGTAATTTCCTTTAATAAATTATTAACATATGCTACACATTCAATTAATTGCTGAACATTCTGTATTTTAACCAGATCTTTAATTTTATTATCTATAATATCTAATTTAGGTTTTAATTCTGCGGTTTTTTGCGTAATCTTCTTAAATTTAACAATATCATTTAATTCCTTTTTTAAATCCATCTTTTTAGCAATATCAATAGCTAGATCGAAATTCTTCAAAGCTTCTTCATATTCAAAATCCTCTAAGCAAATAATTCCTAAGTTAGTAAGAGCAATAATACTTTTAGGATTTAATTCAATAGCTTTATTAAAACAATTTTTTACTTCTGCAAAATTTCCTAATTGATTATATGCTATTCCTAAATAAACCCAAATATCAGACTGATAAGAAATAACTTCTTTAAATTCTCCATAATCACTAATTAATTCATCTATATCTGTCGTATAGTAAGCAAATTCATGTTGTTTGAAATATACTATGTGGCTAGGGGGTAATTGAAGTGCTTTTCTAAAATATTTAATGGCTTTATTAATATCTCCTTTGTAAAAATATAATCGTCCAATATTACTTAATGCTAAAGAATCATTAGGATTTAATTCAGATACTTTATGAAAACACTCTATTGATTTATCATATTCCCCTTTACCTTCATATGCTATACCTAAATTCCCATAAATTCTATTATTGTTAGGATTTATATTAATTGCTTCTTCAAAACAAAATATTGCCATATCTAATTCATTAATCATTAAATAAGAAACGCCTTGATTGAACCATGCACCACCATAGTTAAGATTCAAATTCAAAACATTTTGATATGATTTAATCGCTTTAATGAAATCTCCTTGAAGTCGATATACATTACCTAGATTAAACCATTCAATAATTGGAATTGAATGTATTTCTATAGCCTTTTTAAAACATTTTTCTGCTTCAATAAATTCATTATTTAATAGATAAATATTACCCAAATTAGTCCAAGCTGGAGCAAAAAGGGGATTTAAATTGAGAGCTTTTTCATATGAAAGTTTAGAATCATCAATCTCATTTCTTCTGAAGTGAATATTACCTTTATTATACCAAGCTTTAAATAAACTTGAGTCTATTTTTATAGCTTCTTCATAACATTTAATTGCTTTTTCATAATCCTTTTTATCTGAGTAAATTGCTCCGAGATTAACCCAAGGATTTCCATATAATGGATTTTTATTTATTGCTTCTTCAAGAACATCAATTGCTTTTTCATAATCTTTTCTAAATAAATAATTTATTCCAATATTATTAAGTATTTTAGCGTCATCAGGATCGATGTTATGCCCTTCTAAATAGCATTTTAGTGCATTATCAAAATCTTGAAGTTCTTCATAAACAATTCCTTTATTGTTCCAAGGTGCAGAATAAATAGGATCTAATTTGATTGATTTATCAAAGAAATAAATAGCAAGTTGATAATTTTTTTTCTTGAAATAAAAATGTCCAATATTATTCAATACAGGAGCAAAATATGGATTTAGCATTATAGCTTTAATATAATAAAAAATAGCTTTTTCAAATTCTCCTTTTTTCAAATATGTTGAACCTAAATTATTCCATAATTTTTCATTTTTTAATCCTAGTTCATGAGCTTTTAGATAACATACAATTGCATTATCAAATTTTTTTACATAGCTATTTGCATTACCCATATGAAACCATGTTAAAGGAGATTTATCATCAATACTTAACGCCTTTTTTGATAATTCGAAAACTTCTTCTTTTGATAATTCTTTAAATTTAAGTTGATAATGTACATAACCAAGTAAGCTTAATGCTTGAGCATAATTTGGATATAATTCCAATGCTTTTTTTAAACAAGATAAAGCATTTATATATTTTTTTTCACTAATGTACACATTTGCTTTATTATAGTAATTTTGTGCCTCTTCTCGATTTATCAATTCAAATCACAATGCAAAATAAATCATTTTCAAATCTTAAATTTCCATATCCAAAAAAATGATTAAGTTGTAAATATAAAACAACTAATTATCTTGAATTTTATCTTATTAATATTATAATATACCCTTTCTAAATAAAATTTATAAAATATTATATTAATTGCCATTTTCTGAGTTCTAATTCAGTAAATGGCAAATTATTTTCGTTATTATGAATTTGTTTGTATTTTTCTATTTCTTTTTTCAATATATCTAAAAAATCTGATAATACTTCTTTATTTTTAGTATTATTATCTTCATTTGAATCGAGTATATATTGAATATATCCTTTTTCTTTATTTATCTTCTTTATGCTAATTTTACCATGATTTCCATGATTATAATTTATTACATACTTATTACCAGCATATAACTCATCACTAATTTTTTCCATCATCCAATTAAATATCGGTTCAGTACTATGTTTCAAATTACGAATATCAGAGATATCTTCATGCTCAAAAGCTTCACACAATCTATCCAAGTTGGGATATATTGAATTATTAAGAACTTCTAAATAATCCTTAAATTTTCGACTTTTAGCCAATGTATCTTCATAAGGTCTGAAAACTTTTATCAATGCTATGGTAATTACCATTAGTTGGATCATTGGCGCATAAACAACTATATCAGATCCAAAAAACGCAATAAAACATATTAGAATTATTATTTCAATAAATAATGGAACGCCATAATACATAAACATTTTTATTTTTATTTTTTTTATATCTTTCTCTATTTTTTCCAAGCCTTTAATATTTCTAGACTCGATTTCAAGATATATTAGTGTTATCATTATCACGGGAATCGTGATAAATACTAATGTAAAAATTGTCATTATTAGTATCTGCATATTTTTAACATTTAATGGAATAGTTATTGCAGCACCCAAATATATCATAATACAAAAAAATGAAAGATATATTAGTAAATATTTAGACCATTTTTTAACATCTAAATTTCTCATACTTTTTATCTCACCTATTTTTAAGTCTTTTAA
>JBHLLE010000345.1:0-4936 GCA_048885945.1 Candidatus Hermodarchaeota archaeon
TTTACCGCAACAATTAAAGAAATTAATATTGAAGGATGGCAAAAGTCTGAAGAGATGATTAAATAATTGTGTGACACGCTTGTAGCATTAGACAATTCAACAAAAGATAAAAGTGTTATTTTTGGAAAAAATAGCGATAGACCTCAGAATGAAGCTCAATTAATCACTTATGCTCCAAGAAAGCGATATTCTAAAGGGGATGAGTTAAAATGCACATACATTTCAATACCGCAAGCCACCGAAACTGCGGCTATTTTATTAAGTCAACCATGGTGGATGTGGGGTGCTGAAATGGGCGTTAATGAGTACGGAGTTGCTATTGGTAACGAAGCAGTTCATAGTTTAGAACCTTTGAGAAATTTTGGATTACTTGGTATGGACCTTTTAAGATTAGGACTTGAACGTGGGAAAAGTGCTATAAAAGCCTTAAATATTATTACCGATTTGTTAGAAAAATTTGGTCAAGGAGGTGGATGTTCATACGAAGATCCCGGATGGACATACCATAATTCTTTTATTATCGCAGATCCAAAGGAAGCTTATGTATTGGAAACTGCCGATGAATGGTGGATTGCTGAAAAAGTAAAAAACGTAAGATCGATTTCTAACGAGATTTCAATTAGGGGAAAAGGAGATTTAAGAAGAAAAGGTATTATACAACACGCAATTGAGAATGGGTATTGTAATGACGAACAAGATTTTGATTTTGCATCAACCTTTTCGGGATCATTTATCTCAGATAATCCTTCTCCTTATTCCAGAGGAGGTAAATCAACGATTTTACTTAATCAAAACAGAAATCATATAACTCCAAGCATGATGATGGGTTTTTTAAGAGAACACGATGCGGGTATTTGTATGCATGGTGGATTTGAATCTACTGGTTCTCAAGTGTCTCACTTGAGAGATGGAGAAAAGTCAATTCATTGGTTTACAGGAAACACACTTCCTTGTTTAAGTATCTATAAGCCTTATATCTTCCCGATTGATACACAGAAATCTCAGGAACCTGGACCTTATAATAAAATAGATCCAAATTGGTTTTGGAGTAGACACGCTATTAAAATAAGAGATTATCAAAAATGGTCAAAAAACCACACGAAAAAAGAATACATAAGAGAAATTAGAGCTATTGAAGGGGAATTAATTTCTAAAGTGAATAACATCATATCAAATAAGAATGGGATTTCGGATGATGAGCTTGAAAATAAAATAAAGGCTTTAAATTTAAAAGCTTGGAATGAATCATTAAAAGCTATTCAAGCTTAAGTTTAATAAGTGAAATTATTCTTCAAACCTTTTATTAGTTTCATCTATATCCATTATTTCAGATTCGTCAACATCTAAATCCTCGCTCTTAGGTCTTATATGGTCATCTCTTTCACCAGATTTTTTAGCAAGCCACACTTCAATTTTACCTCCTTTTAATCTTTTTTTCTCTTCACCATAACTTTGTATTCCATTATATCCAAAGATTACTACCAGAATTAAGAAAATTATTAAAACACCGATATTAGTAACGGTATTAACAATTGAACCAATATCAGAGTAGTATGTGATACCGAGGGATTGTGGAATACCAAATGTTCCATAAGGAAAATTAACCGCGAATTCCCAAGCAGCCTTAGAAAATATTAACCATAATATTAAAGTTTCTTGTTTAAATCGTTTGAATTTTTCAGCAGCATACTCACCTTGCTTCCCAATTATGGAACTAATTGAATAGACCAAAATAAAAAGATCCAAAATTAATAGTAAAATAATAGTTGAAAGTGATGAGGATACTCCAGTACTACCTGTTAATCCTAAAAAGACTTTCAATACTAAATAAACCGTGTAAATTGTAATAAGCAGAGAATAGCTACCAAGCCAGCCATTAAATTTTCTGCCAAAACTATGTATTAAACCATAGACTGCTAGACTAATAATTACGATCATCATTGCTATGTAAGCAATGCTGATGATTTCAGGGGCGTTTGTCATGCTTATTACTTCAAAAGTTCCAATAAAAGCCAAATAAATAAATAACAGTGAAATTGCTAATCCTCCCCAGAATTCTAATCCCCTCCAAAACCATGCTCCATGTTTATAATATAGTCGTTCATCAATTTCTTTACTCATTTTAAAGCATCCATAAAGAAGAAAAAGTGAAGTAAAGAAAATATAAGAAAATATGGAAATGATTATAATAATCACAATGACAAATAATAATAAGACCATTAATATACAATCAATAATTAGAAGTAAAAGTATTTTTAAAGTCGAATATTCAGTAATTTTTCTGTTTAATAATGAAAGAAACCAAAAAAAGCTTGTAAATCCTAATATTGGGAAATAGATAATAGCTCCTATTAATTCTAAATTTATTAGTATGAAAATTCTAAATAATGTGTATCCAATTATAAGATAAATGAGAAGAATTAGATATAACTTGTTTTCTTTATCTCCTAATTTTTTTAAGTTATCAATAAATTCCATAGAATCCTAATTAAAATAACATTATTTAAAATTTGTTAAATGAAAAAAATAAAAGCTAAGGATTATTTAAAAATTAAACCTATATAGTAGATAGTAAGATATTACAATAACATTTTAATATATCTGAGAATCAATGCGAATAAAGTCTAATAAACTAAGTTTATATCTTTTGATTTTGTTTATATTTAGTAATTCTGTTTATAGTATACTTTTTTATACAAGTTCCATTTCAATCACTCAAAATTCTGGAAATTCAATTGGCAATTCTCCCCAGCAGTCAGCGACAACTTTACTTTGGAATTTTACTAGTGGAGATAAAATTAATTCTGTTTCGATGTCTTCAGATGGAAATTATATAGTTGCTGGAAGTGATGATAAAAATACTTATCTTTTTAATAATTCATATTCCCTTTCAAAAAAACCAATGTGGAATTATACTGCTGGTGATAAAGTGACTACGGTTTCTATTTCTTCAGATTTAAATTATATTGTCTCTGGTTCTTATGATAATCAAATTTATTTATTTAACAATTCATATTCTATTTCGAAAAAACCAATATGGAATTATTTTATTGAAAGTATTCCATCATCCGTTAAAATTTCAAATGATGGAAATTATATTATCTCAGGAACTAATGATAAAATATCGTTTCTTAAAAATTCCTCTTCTATACCTAAATGGAATTATACTGAAGGAGAAATGTTTTATTCAGTCGCAATTTCAGATGACGGTAGATATATTGTTGCTGGAAGTGCAAATGATAAAATCTATCTTTTTTATAGAACTTCTAATGATACTTTATGGGAATTTCAAGCTGATGATAATATAAAAACAGTCGATATTTCTTCTGATGGATATTATATAGCAGCAGGAAGCGATAATAATGAAATCTATTTATTCAATAAGTTTAGTAGCACTCCTCAATTAAGTTACGAAACTGATGGAAATATTACCTCGATAGCAATTTCAGCTAATGGAAACTATATTGTAGCAGGTTCTACCGATAATAAAACCTATCTTATAGATATTAAAAATGAAAATTTGGTTTGGACTTACGAATGTGACGATGTTATAAGTTCTGTAGCAATTTCTTCGAATGGAAAGCATATTCTTGTTGGGAGTAATAATAATGTTACTTATTTATTTGACAGATCTAATAATAATCCTTTATGGAGCTACGAAGCTCAAGGAATTATTACTGATGTTGCAATTTCTTCGAATGGGGCTTATTTAGCCTTAGGGAGCGAAGATTTTCAAATCTATTTGTTTTATTGGACTCCCACCGTTGAAGAAGAAGATGACGACGACGATGACGACGATATTGACTTCGGAGAGAGCACTATTCCCTTTGGAAATTATTATTTGTTATTTATTTTTGTCAGTTTAAGTTTGGCAATAATTTTAAGAAAAAAAAGGCTTAACTATAAGAATAGGAATTAGAAAAATACAAAATTTTTTATTTTTTTAAATATTTTTTTCATTACTCTAAACAAGTAGAACTCATTTCTTTTAGGTATTCTTTCATGGCGTCAAATAAATTAGAAATATTGGGAATGGAAGGTGTTGTTTCAAATTATAGAAGAGGTCGTCATACAGTTCACCAAAAACAATGTATAATTGTTTTTCCTCAAATTAAAACAAAAAAAGAAGCAAATAAACTAGTTGGAAGAACGTTGGCTTGGGTTAGTCCTACTGGAAAAGAATTAAAAGGCGTAATTAATCGCGCCCACGGAAATAATGGTGCTGTTAGAGCACATTTTAAAAAAGCTGGATTACCAGGACAAGCTTTAGGTAAAAAAGTAAAAATTATTAAATAAAAAGAGTTCACATTACTAAATTTAATTGCTATTTACATTTCTTTCTTACAAATATTTTTAATATAATATATCTTCAATTAAATTCAATTAAATATAATTGAACATATTATGTCAAAAAACCCAAAAATCGTATTAATAGGAGCAGGTTCGCTCCAATTTGGATTAAGCTGTATAGGGAATATTTTAGCCAGCCAAGTCTTGAAAGGCAGTAAAATTTGTCTTCACGATATAAACGTAGAAACTCTTGAATTTACTTATAAAATGTGCCAATCGGTAATTGATGAAAATAATTTAGATTTTACTTTAGAATATACAATTAATAGACCAAAAGCTTTGAAAGATGCAGATTTTATAATTAGTTCAATAGAAATACCTCCAAGATTTGAATTACTTGAAATGGATTATAGAGTTCCTCAGGAATTTGGAAATAAACAAGTAACTGGTGAAAATGGAGGTCCTGGGGGACTTTTTCACTCGTTAAGAGTGATACCTCCTATTTTAGATATCTGTGCAGATATTCAAAAAATATGTCCTAACGCCTATTTAATTAATTATTCAAATCCGATGAGTAGGATTTGTCTTGCGATTAAGAGAACCTATCCTTCTCTTAAGTTTGTAGGGCTTTGTCATGAATATCAGC
>JBHLLE010000346.1:0-4934 GCA_048885945.1 Candidatus Hermodarchaeota archaeon
AACATTAAGAAAGGTACAACAAGCAGGTGGTAAGCTTACTAATACTTTTATTACTGAATTAAGAGAAGCTCTACCTAAAGCGGAAATATTCGTAATGTATGGCCAAACGGAGGCCACAGCCAGATTATCCTATTTACCTCCAAATTTATTAGATTCAAAACTAGGATCGATTGGAAAAGGAATCCCCGGTACAACTATAGAAGTCTTAAATAATGAGGGTAAACCTGTAAAACCAGGGGACGTAGGAGAAATAGTTGCTTCTGGAGAAAATATTATGTTGGGATATTGGATGGATCCAGAAGAAACTTCAAAAGTGGTAAAGAATGAAAAACTATACACTGGTGATTTAGGAACAATTGACGAGGAAGGATTTGTTTATTTAACAGATAGAATAAGCGATTTTATAAAAGTGGGAGGCCATAGGGTGGGTCCTAAAGAAATCGAAAATCACATTTCAAAGCTTCAAGAGGTTGCTGAAGTTGCTATCATTGGTATCTACGACGATCTATTAGGAGAAGCAGTAAAAGCTTTCGTTTCGTTATCTAATAACTCTAATATAACAGAAAAAGAAATAATTTCTCATTGTAGCAAACATTTTCCACCTCATAAAGTACCTAAAGAAATCGAAATTATGAAAACGCTTCCTAAAAATATTTCAAGAAAAATTGATAAAGTATATTTAAAAAAATTAGAGGGAAAGAAAAAAGAGAAAAAATAATGATAAATAAAAAACTGATGGTAAAAAGGATATATAATAATCCCGAAGTATTTTACAGAAAAGGAGCAGTATCCGTTTTAAAACATATTGAATACGAAAAAATCTTATTATTAGTCTCAAACACAGTTAGAAATTCAGAATATTTTCAAAAAATCCAATCTTACCTTTCAGCTAAATCTGTCCAAGAAGAAATTATAAAAATTCCTTCCCAAGAAGCGATTCAAAATTTAAAAAAAAAGTATTTAAATGATATACCTGAAGTTATAGTTGCAATTGGGGGAGGAAAAGTATTAGATTCAGCAAAAATTTTAAAAGTTCTATTAGACAATCCAAGTTTAACATTTACCGAATTAGAAGCAAATCAATTCAGTGAAAATAATAAAATAAAGTTAGTTGCTGTTCCCACCACCCCAGGAACGGGATCTGAAGTAACTTCGGTATCGGTACTAATAGACAAGGAAGGTAGAAAGATTCCATATGTGAATAAAGGTTTTTTACCTGATTTAGCTATCTTGGATCATACTTTTTTAGAAACAATCGAAACAAGAGCTCTTTTTGAATTTGCTGCGGATATCTTTTCTCATGCTTGTGAAGGGCAAGTATCTATGGTAAGCTCGCCCCTAATAAAATCAATTAGTAAAAGTTGTTTAGAACTATTAAATTCAGGAATCGCTAAAATTAAAGAGGACTTAAAAAACACTGAAGGACTAGCAGAAATTATGTATGCAGGTCATCTTGGAGGCATTGTTCAAGGTAATGCTTTTGTGGGAGCAATTCACGCTTTATCCCACGCGTTGGAACAGTTATTTAAAATTTCACACGCAAGTGCAATCTTAACCGTTTTAAAACCTACCATATTATGGCTTAAAAACGTAAAATATTTAGCTGATTACGATGAATTTTTAAACATATATGAAAAGATTGGATTTGAAAGATTCAAAAAGTCAGATTTCTTAGAAAAAATAGAAAAGGAACGATGGGCGGATATTGCACTACAAGACCCTTCAATATCAACAAGCCCAGTAAGAATGAAAAAAGAAAATCTAATGGATTTAATTAATTTTATTTTAAAAGAAACATCAGGGCATGTCTTTAAACCAAATATAAATGAGATTATCTCTCAAGAACAATATAAATTAACGCAAAAAGAAAAAAATAAGTTACTTCTCCCCATTTTAATTGATCAAATTAAGCAAAATATTAACTTTTCTCCAATATTAAAAGAATTTTATTTGTCAATGGGAAGAAATCCCGACTATTATTTTAATTTATATGACATCCCCCCCATACCCGTGTCAATGTTTAAAAGTTTTGATTTAAAGACATGCCCTGAAAGCGAAATTTCACGCATCCTAAAATCTAGTGCTACTACAACTGGAATCCCTAGCAAAATTTTCATTAATAAAGAAACCGCATTTCGTCAATCGAGAGCCCTAATCTCGATTTTAAAGAATTTTTTAGGAGGAAAAAGGCGTCCTGTTCTAGTAATTGATACTGAAAATATCAATTTACCTAATTCAGATTCTTTAACAGCTAGAGGTGCAGCTATTAGGGGAATCTCTAATTTTGCTAAAAAAATAGTGTATGTATTGGATGAAGTAGACGGTGAATTACATCTAAATTTTGATAAATTAAATAAATTCTGCGAAGAATTTTCAGATCAAGAAATAATTGTATCTGGATTTACTTATATTATTTGGACTCATTTTGTTAAAGAAGTCATGAATGCTGGCATAAAGTTAGATATCCCAAAGATGAAATTGATACATAGTGGTGGATGGAAAAAATTAACAGCACAAGCAGTCGACAAACAAACATTTTCAACCACGCTTGCAGATATTTTTAATACAAAATCAGAAAATATAATTGATTTTTATGGAATGGTAGAACAATTAGGAGTTATTTTTCTCGATTGTGAACAAGGGTATAAGCATGTACCAGATTTTGCTGAAGTAATTATATCCGATTTCTATTCAATGAAACAAACTCCTATTGGACAACCCGGATTAATAGAAATATTAAGCTTAATTCCAACAAGCTATCCTGGTCAAGCAATAATTACTGAAGATATGGGTGAATTAGTAGGTGTTGATGATTGTCTATGTGGTCGAAAAGGTAAATACTTCAGATTTCTAAGTAGAGTTGAGCGAACAGAAACGCGTGGATGTGGTGATACCTTTGCAGAAAAAAGAGGTGATATTTAATTGATTCATGTTGCAATGTCAGCTGGAGAATTTTATTATCCTCAATATAAAAGAGTTTCAAATCTTCAACCTCTATTAGGTGCTTTAAAAGAAGGATATTTAGAATTAAAAAAAATAAAGAAAATAGAAATAATTGATTTTTTTCAAGAATATAGCGATGTTCTTAGAAAAAATCCATTCGTAAATCGCATAGAAGGCGTAATATTTCTCTCCGCATGGCTAAAGAGAAGCAATTTTATCCAAATTGTTGAAAAAAATTTTAAAAATCTCGACTATTTAGAGCATTTTGTTGGGGATAAAAAAAAAATAAAGGCTCAACCCCGTGGAATTGCAAGTCACTGGATCGCCGGTAATGTACCTACATTAGGATTATTCTCTTTGTTTCAATCATTATTTGTGGGGAACATTAATATTTTAAGAATTCCCCCAGCAAGTCACGATATAGTAATCAAATTATTAAAGGTGTTTTCTGAATTAAAAACGGACTCTGGACTATCGGGCAGAGATTTATTAAAATCTGCAAGCATTATATATTACGATAAATCTGAACTTAAGGTTAACGAAGAACTATCAGAAATAGCTGATGTTCGCATTGTATGGGGGGGTGAAGAGGCAGTAAAAGCCATTTCTAATTTATCAAAAAGAAGCCACTGTGAAGATATCATTTTTGGACCAAAGTATTCTTTTTCTGTTTTTGACACTGAAGCAATAGAATCTAACAATTTTCTAAGATATATTCGTTTTTTAGTAAATGATATCATCTTATTTGATCAAGCTGCTTGTACTTCACCACATACGGTTTTTTTCGAAAAAAGTAGTAAGTCTTTAAAAGAAATAACTAATATTATGGCAGAACAATTTAGAAAAACATCAAGGAGATTTCCCAAAACTGAAGTTAACCAATTCATCACGACTAAGATCATAAATATAAGAGCAGAATATGCATTAGACCCATCTAAGTCTGTTTTTTGCGATAAAGAAAATGATTGGACTATATTATTAAACAATGAATTAGCTTTAGAGGAGCCTATTGAATCTAGAACTATCTTTGTAAAAGAAATTGATTCAATAATGCAAACTGTACCACTAATAACAAAAAAAATACAAACAATAGGGTGTGCTATAGAAAATAAAACCAAATTAATCGAGTTCGCTGACCAGGTAACTTTTAATGGAGTTGCTCGTTGTGTAAATCTTGGTCAAATGCATTTATTTGATTCACCTTGGGATGGTATGCTATTTTTATCACGGTTAGTCAATTGGACAACTCTTTATTATGGAACATAGATTTTTAATATTATCTATGATGATTTGAACGATTTAAGAAGATTTATAGTGCTAATGATAACACAGTATCATCAATAACCGTAAAATAATTTTTATAACTTTTTTCGTAATTAGATATTGTTGTGATTATTTGATTACTAAATGTATTAATTTTTATATCTGGAATATCTCCTATAGTTAATCCTTCTATAATTTTTAACGTTGATTCTTTGATTGACCACATAATAGTTAAAATCGTATCGAGTGTGAAATTTTTAAATTTATTGATATGTTTATCAACTCGAATTATTTCTTGAGAGCTGAAAACCTTATTCTTCCATGAATTTGAACGAGATGATACTAGTTCACAATCTATACCAATTGGAATTGAAGATAAACTAATAAAAACATAATTTTTAGAATGAGAAATAGATAGGTATGGTAATTCATCTAATAAATGCTCTCTATCTTTAGTAAAAATTTTGAGAACTGGTTTGTTGTTAGAATTTTTTGTCAAAAGAATATTTTTTAATCTGATTCTTTTCGATAAATATAATTTTACTCCCCATTTTGCGAGTATTCTTACTAAAATCCATTCAGTAAAATGAGAAATATGAGTCTTTTTTATTCTTTTTTCTATCTCTTCTAACTCAATCTTATTCCAGATTGATTGATTTTGCAAAAATCTTCTAATTAATCGACTTGAATTTACTTTCATGGCTTTACCTATCAGAATTTTAGCTTGA
>JBHLLE010000347.1:0-4930 GCA_048885945.1 Candidatus Hermodarchaeota archaeon
AATTAAATTCGTCTTCAATTTCTAATCTTTGAATTCCAGTTAATAATTTATATAGTTCAGTAGTATATTCTCCAGGTTCACCATTATTAAATAACTTTTTCTTACCCTCATA
Organism: Candidatus Hermodarchaeota archaeon; assembly: GCA_048885945.1. Taxonomy (GTDB): domain Archaea; phylum Asgardarchaeota; class Lokiarchaeia; order Sigyniarchaeales; family SOKP01; genus LW40-45. The sequence goes on from JBHLLE010000347.1 coordinate 113, forward strand.
ATTAACTGAACTTATTGGGGTGATAACTGCGGCCGTCCCAGTACAAAAAGCTTCTGTACAAGAATCTTCAAATAATTCGTGGTAAGAAATATCCCTTTGCTCAATTTTCATTCCAAGTTTTTTCTTACCTAGCTCTAAGATTGACTTTAAATTGATTCCCTCTAATATTGTCCCATCGAATTTAGGTGTAGTCAATGTTCCATCTATAACGCAACAGAAATTAGCTGTGCCCACCTCACTTATATATTCCATATAAACTGAATCCAGGTATAATATTTGAGCAAAGCCTTTCTCCTTGGCTTCTTTCGCAGGTTTCATGGTACCCACATAATTACTACCAGTCTTTGCGTATCCTGTACCCCCTTGAGACGCTCTAGTATATTTTTTTGAAATACCTAAATTTATTCCTTTAAATCCTTCAGGAAAGTATGGTCCAACGGGATTAGTAAAAATGATAAACTTATATTCTTGCGCAGGTTTAATACCTATCACAGGACCATTCCCTATCATTAATGGCCGAATATATAAGGCACCTCCACTATCGTAAGGAGGAATATATTCCTCGTTAGCTTTGGCAACTTGTTTAACATTTTCAACAAATCGATTTAGGTCGTATTGGGGCATCAATAATCTTTCAGCAGTATTATTTAAACGTTTTCCATTCTCATAGGGTCGAAATAATGTAATTTCTCCATTTTTTGCCCTTAACGCTTTCATGCCTTCGAATAATCCTTGACCATAGTTTAGAACACTAGCAGCGGGTGATATTTCAAAATTTCCAAATGGGACTATATTACCCTCATCCCATTCACCGTCTTTATAATCTGAAACGAACATTGATTTGGTTTTAATGTAGCTAAATCCAAGATTATAAAAATCTATATTCACTTTTTTGGCTTCCATAATTTTGCACTCTCGTTTTCTATTTTGTTGTTGACCCCTTAAAACAAGTGCTTAACCACGATGACCTCTTTCTAAATAAATTCCCTACAGAAATTATTTACACCACAAGATAACAAATCCGTAAAAAAGTCGTTTAGAAAAAGGGTAAAGGATAAGCTATCTTGCTTTATAATACTACTGCTACTGCTGCAATTGCAATAAAGCCATAACTAATGGCTATTTTTTCTTCAGTAGTATTACGATAAGAAGTCATTGGAATCTATTAATAATTGCTCACATAAAAATTTTACTTATTAAAGAAGGTTGATCATGTTCAAGTTCCTAATATGGAAATCATATACTTTAAAGTAATAAAAATATTTATCTTTCTATTAATCAAAAATATAATTTACATATAAAAAATTGAAAGATTATGACTGAAATAAAAACTTTAGAGAGTGATTACTCCAATAAAAAAGCTGTTGCATATAGTTTTGGACAAGTAGCAGACGTTATGGCGTATCAAAGCTTTATTTTCCTCACTTTTACCTTCTACTTTACAATTATAGGCCTTCCAGTATTGTATATTTCAATTGGTTTTATGATTTGGTCTATATGGAATGCATTTAACGATCCTATGTTAGGGTTTTTATCGGATAGAACACATACTAGGTGGGGGCGTCGTTTACCGTACATAATGCTAGGTCTAATCCCTTTAGCTGTCACTATGTTTTTTGTTTTTAGTCCTCCAAAAACTTTCGGTATAACTGATCTAACTATAAATTTAATTTTTTTTATAGTTATTATCATTGTATTTGAGCTTTTTTATACTATGTTCAGCCTTAATTTAACTTCGTTATTTCCAGAGTCTTTTATTAACTTAGAAGAGAGAACAAAAGCTAATAACATAAGACAAACGTTCTCAGTTGTGGGTTTATTATTAGCTTTTATATTGCCCGGAATTATTATTCCAGATTTTAGTGATCCCAAATATATCGCTGAATATTCTATCTTTGGAGTAACATTAACTATAATTGTACTTATTACTGGTCTTATCTTTTTAAAGTTCGGTCCTAAAGAAAAACCCGAATTTCAAGAAGATTATAAAAATGCACCCTCTTTAGGGAATTCAATTAAAATGTGTTTTAAAAGTAAGTCTTTCAGATGGTATATTCCTACAGAAATAGCCGTTTGGTTTGTTTTTGGGATGATCCCGACGATTTTACCTTTATACGCAAAATTCGTTTTAGGTATGACCGATTCTTTTTTAATTTCGTTAATGATTGGACTTACTTTTATTTCAGCTGTAATTTTCATAAATCTATTATGGAAACCTTTAGTACAAAAAATTGGAGCTAGAAAATCGTGGTTAATCTCCATAGCAATTTGGATTGGTGTGTTCATCCCTCTCTTTTTTATAACTGACGCAATCTTCGGTTTCATTGTTTTTTTCGTCCTTGGGATTGGATTTGGAGGTACTTTATACATAATTGACATTATTGTTGCAGATATAGTAGATGAGGATGAAGTCGTAACAGGTATGCGTAGAGAAGCAGGATATTACGGAGTGAACGCTCTTTGTCTTAGATTTACAACAATTTTAGTGTTTGTAGCGATAAGCTTAGTTTTTACCAACGTCGGCTGGGCTGTTTTTGAGCCTAATAACGTAACTCCTGCGATTATTTTAGGCTTAAGAATTTTAATGGTAGTATTTCCTATAATGGCTCTTATTGTTGGTTTCTTATCAATGTACAAGTATCCATTAGATAATGAAAAGCTTACAGAAGTAAAGCAAGAATTAGAAATAATTCATAATAAAAAAAAATCAAAATTATAGATTTTTTCTTTTTTTATTCTTTTTTTATTTAAAAATAGTTCGCAATCCCTTATAATAAGTTTCTGAGATCATTATGATATTTCTTCATTTCTTCAATATCTCCTTTACCAGCTATAAAAACACTAATAACGGGTAAATCGTCTTTTTTATAGTAAAATACTATTGAATAATCGCTAAATCTCAGAATAATTGATTCTGTCTCTATATTGACTGCTGACTGGTACGATCTTAGTGCTTCTGCTAAACCAATTATCAATCCTGAGTCAAATGTTAATTTTCCTGCTTCAGTTTTAACGGGATTTTGCTTATAATTACCCTTGTTATAATTTCCTACTTCGTATAATTTATTAGCTTCTCCGTCTTTATCCTCTTTTTCTATTGAGTATAGCGATATCGGTATATAATTTATAAAATGATCTTGGGATGTTTTAAGATGTTCCAATTCGCTCATCATTTTATCTAAAGTATATCCACTTTCTTTTAATTTTTCTATAAAATATTCATTTGTTTCATCTTTACGAAATACATTTATCTCATTATTATTGATTTTAGGAATAATTTGCATTGTTGCCCCAAATAATGCGATTAAGGGAGCTCTATTAATTGGAGTCTTACCATAAGGGGTTTGAAGGAATAATCTAATTTTATTCTTACTTTTTAATTTCTCACTAATAATTTCCATAACTTCTACTTGAATACTATCGATTAAATCAAAACCATAAAAATCTGCTGATCTACCAATTTTCTTTCTTGTTTCTTCAGCAAGGATATCAATAGTATGTAAAAAACTTGAAATTAATATATAACTATCATCATTTGTTTTATAAGGTAATTTAAATAGAGGTAGACCGTTGAAAGTAATATAAGTAGCGATATTTTCCTTCCAATTCTTTTGTTTTAAATCAATTTTTTCACTCATTGATTAACTATCGTTTGTCTTAAGTTTTTCCTTAATAATATTAACAGTATCCTGATTATTTTAATTATTGTACTTTTAGATATAAATTGAATAGTACTATCAATTAAAAAAACAATTGAATTAAAACTAATTCATAAAAAAAAAATCAAAATTTTAATCATTGTTTTTTACTTTAATTTATTTTCAAGGTTTAATACTTTAATTTTGATTTTTATTTCTTTAAAATATAGTCAAAACGAAATTATTAAAAAATAATGAAATTTCATATTATTACCGATGGAATCAGAAAATAATAAATCGACGAAAGAGTTCCTTAAGGCAAGCATCGTTATCATGCGCCCAGTTAATTGTATTATGGGATCACTGACTGTTATAATTGGGTTATTAAATACGAGAACGGGCGTATCTTTTGAAATTTTGTTAATCAATCTTATCTTGGGAATTATCACATATTACTTTATCGCAGGTTCTGGTATGATAATTAACGATATCTATGATATAGAAATAGATAAAATTAATAGGCCTAGCCGCCCGATTCCTAGTGGTAAAGTTAGTTTAAAACAAGCAAAAATCTTATTTGTTCTTACGTATGGAATAGGAGTTTTAATATCCATATTACATAGTCTAATATTCAATTTAGGGATTTATAACATAATTCTTGCTGTTTTCTTTGGTTTTATAGGCTGGCTTTACGCAGCTTGGGGAAAGAAACAAGGATTCATCGGAAATATCATTGTAAGCGTATCGTTTTCTATTGGTTTAATTTATGGAGCTATTTTAAACAGCTTTTTAATTCCTATATATATTTATTTCTTCTTTCTAACTTCGTTTTTTCTCTTATTATCTCGTGAAATTGTTAAAGGATGCGAAGATATAGAAGGAGATAAGGAAGAAGGGGTTAAAACATTAGCGATAAAAATTGGCATCAAAAAAGCTATTATTTTTTCAATAATATTTGAAATTCTGGCTATAATCTTCTTTATTTCACCAATTTTTACCAATATCATCAATCCCACATTGTTTTTTATTTCAATGCTTTTTGGACTAGTGGATGTAATAATTGTTATCGTATTATCTCTGCGCAAAAATTTAGAGAAAAAAGATTTCAAAAAAATAAGTCTTTTATTAAAAGTTGGAGCGTTTTTGGGATTGATTGCGTTTATTTTTGCCAGTATTTAAT
>JBHLLE010000348.1:0-4927 GCA_048885945.1 Candidatus Hermodarchaeota archaeon
AATATTTAAAACTGTATGTATTTTACGAATTTTTTCGAAATATTATTTTCTTTGGAATGGTATTATCTACTTCCTTCTTACTAACTTCCTTTATTCAATTTAGTGGTTTAATTGGATTTTTATCGTTAAATCTAGAAGTTTTAAACATCTTATGGTATTTTGGATTCTTCTTCTCGTTTATTTTAATTATTATGGTAATAAACGATAGCCTAATTAAAATGAAGTTTTCTGAATTAAAAGATTATCTCAAACTAATATCTTGGTTTTATGTTAAAATTTTCTTTTCTATCTATTTAGCAGTTTTTGCTTTTCCTCTATCAATATTTAATAAGATAATCCTTTGCACCTTGCTCATATCCCTTTTGACACCCATTAGTCTTTATTTTATCAAACAGATACAGCTAAATTTAGAAGAAATCCAAGTCTTTCTTAAAAACGCTTTAAAATACACATTTATCTTCTCAATTTTAAGCATTTATGTTGAATTATTCTCCTTTTTTACATTCAATGAAAAGGTTCCTTTTTTTAATAATAATCCATTAATCTTTAGCACACTTCTTATCGGAAATTCATTTTTACTAGCAAGCTTTTGCTTTTTAAAATACGGAAACCTCGTAGAAGAAGAAATTGATTTTAAATTATACCGGTTTTATAGTTTGGCAAGTATATTATTTTTTAGCTTGCTTTATTTCAATCCTCTAATCTCTTTATTACTTATACCTCTTAACTTATTAATTTTATTTTATAAAAGGAATAATAACTTCCTTTTTCGTATTATATTAATCTCTCTCCTCAGTTATTTGATCACTATACAAATTTTTGTATTTTTTAATACTTATAATATTCTATCCACTTATGAACCAATTCCTATTGGTTTTTTTATATTTGTATCTCTAATTGTAATTAGCTCAGTTTTGAGCTCGTCAATACTTTTAAATTTAAATAAAAAGAATATTTTCGAGAAATTCTTACTATATTGTAGTGTATCTGCTTTATTCTTTGTCTTTTTTTTCACTTATACTCCCATTTTAATTATATATAACCTATCAATATCTTTATTCTTGTTTTTACTATTGATAGGAATTGAATTTTACCGCATGGGAGACATACGCTATAAGTGGTTTATAAAACCATGTATTCTACTGTTTATATTTGATCTTGTGAGTTGGATTTCTTATTCCTTCCTTTTTACTAATATAAATTATCAATTAATTAACCCTACTTTAACGTTTAGTTTAACAATAAGTACAACCGGGATTGCGTTTATTTTTTTGTATAATAATTCGCCAGAAAAGTTTAGAACACAATCATTTTACGTTGTATTAACCTCAATAATTTCCTTCGTTCCTATTTTCATATATTTCTTCCTGATTTCCTATTTTCCTATTCATTTACCAGAACCAATTCCATTATTAATTGCTTTTAATATTGCAATTTTACTATTTTACCTTTCTATAGGGATTTATCAATGGAATATATCCTGGGCAATTTGGAGAACAGGTTGGTGGATATGGAATCTCTTGCCAATAATTAATTTTCTCATAATTTATAATATTGTTACTGAAATAAATGTGATTACTAACGCAACGAATATTTTGGGTGATCTAGATGTATTAATAATCACTATTATTCTTTGTACGCTTATTGAACTGCCTGCTCTTTATACATGGATTAAGGAACATTTTTATTTAATATTGTTTCTTATTTGGGGTGAAAGTCTATTTTTAATATATTACATTAGTCTAAATCTATTTATTGGAAATCTGATTTTAATTAACTTATTCTTTTTCCTTTTTTCGATAGTATCGTTAATGCCGTTGATTTATCAATTGAGATTTTGGAGTATCTTATCTAAAATGTGGCTACTTTTAGCAGTAATAAACGTTTTATTCTTTTCTTATTTAATGGAGTCAAATGGGATAACTAATTTAGGTGTTATTTACTCCATAGGAGTATTAATATTTGGTTTATTTTTTTTAGTTTATTCCTATTTCCCAAATATACAAAATCAAACCTTAATTATTATAGTTTCCTACCTTACGATAATAACTGGAATTTTTCTCACAATTTTGAGTATTTTATACTCAATTATTTTAGATTTATTTATCTCAGTTAATATTGCTTTTATAGTATTGGGATTTAGTCTCTTTTCGTCGAAATACGTGAAATTAAACAGAAAATACACAAATTGGATTGCTTCGTGGATAATAATCACGAATTTTTCTTTATTAACGTTTAATACCTTCAATTTACTTCCTGAAATGGAAGTATTTGCATTCTTTTTAGCATTAACAGTATTTGGAGGTTCTTTCTTCGTTTTTAATCATTATAAAATAATCGGACCAATAAATAGAGGAATTCCCTGGATGATCATGGGATTTGGACTAGCATCTTCTATTTCTTCGCTATTTATCATGTTTCTAGATTTAAGTCTAATTTTAACGTTAGCATTCTTTACAGCAATTTTGCTAATTTTCCTTTATTTCATTTTAGACGAATACAAATATCTAATGGTATATTTAATTCCTACTCCTTTTACTTTTCTGATACTTGAATTATTATTACTATTTGAAATCTTCCAACCCATAGTAATACTACTCTGGTTGTTTTTGTATTTTAGTCTATTTCAAATCGTCGTTAATTCTTTCAAATACTTTTTTGCAGATCAAAAAACCAAGATTGACGATAAAAATTTTACCAATTTCTTTAAGAATAAAAATCAGGTTAAATTCCTTAATTTTACCTGTCTAATTATTAATTCCACATGTATTTCACTAGTAATTGTAATCACTAGCGTTATTTCGCTAGTATCTCAGGTCCTGCTATTTCTAATTCTCTGGTCGAGTTTAATATTGTGCTGTTTAAAGTATTTTAAATCTTCAGAACTAGTTTCCATTTTTCCTCACTTTAATTCTTTCACTAACAGAATTAGTTTAATTTTGTATTTGCTCCCTCCTATAGCATTATCTATTATATCATTTCAAAACTTGTCTTTACAAAAATTAGATATCGTATTTATAGTTTTATTATCTTTATTAGTTTTCACAGGTTTTTCGTTTATAGAACTATTTCTCGTGGATAATATTATTTTTAAATATATTTCAGACCCAATAAAAAAACGATTGATTTTTTATTCCTGGGGATTATTTTGCAATATTTTATGTTATACCCTTTACATTGTCCATTCAAATGTTTTTCTTTTCCTTTTATCACTTTCGCTTTTAAATCTAATCACTTTCCACTTTCTTAACCAATTACCACTTAAAAATAAAGACCAAATCTCGAAATCAAGAATAATTTTATTTTATGTCATTTTAATTACATCGTCCCTTTATATCGCGTCATTGATAACAGATATAGTTGTTTTTTATTATAACGAATTATTTGGTACTGCTTCAATTTTATTCTTCCTACTTAATTCAGTGGTATTATTAATCATTTTACTAAATTTTGTTAAGACAAAAATCAAATTAAAGTTTAACAGCCAAGTTCAGTTTTTTCTTTTATTAACCGTACAAGTATTACTATTTAGCGTATATTGGACTTTTATATTTATAACTTTTAAAATCGTGAATTTCTTTTCAATTGGTCTCATAGTCCTAATTGAAACATGTTTATTTTACATTTCTATTTATATATTCGGTCAGATGTTGTCGAATGAGAAAAAAATACAGGCCATTTCTAATTTCCTTGCTTTTATTATTTTATTAATCTATTTTGAAATAAGTTTTGTCTTTTTTGGGTTATGTTTTGAATTTTTAGGGTTATATGAAAGCATCTTAATTTCCCAAATTATCCTGTTTGCAGAAACATTGTTAGATATTTATTTTATTGAGAAATTAAAGAAATTTAAAGGATATTTATTCCACACATTTAGTTATATCATTATTTCGTGTATCTTTCTCCTATTTTTAATCCAATACTGGGGACAAGCGCTCTATTTTCTCAGTTTAGCATTATTAATCTTAATTTCAATGCAATTTTATACTTTTTATTGCGTATTTAAAGTTCTTAATCATGTATATCCAGATAAAAAACAAGCCCTAGAGACATGGAGGAATCGTCTGTACAAATCCATAGGTGTGTTGTTTTATTCGTCTTCATTATGTTTTCTATATAATGTTTTAAATTTAGCAAAAATGGAGATGTTATCATTATTGCTAATAATAGTATGTATAATTCATGGATTAACATATGTAGATAAAGTTACACTAAAGTTCCTTGAAAATTTCTCTAATACTCTTAAAATAATTTCCTGGATATTAATTATGATCATTTCTTCTTTTTACCTTAGCTTTATATTCACTTTTTCACTTTTCATAATTCCAGGTGTAATGTTTTTATTAATACTTGAGATAAATTATTTATTCTATTTATTAAAGAATATTAAATTAATAGCATCTTATCGAGAGAAAATTAAAAAAGCTATTATAATCGCGTTTTACATAAATATTATTACATGGCCCTTATTTTACGCTACATATGATGGATTTTACGTTCTTAATTTATTGATATTGTCTATTGTAATTTTTTATCTTTTAACTTACATAGATAACTATTTAATGGTGCTTAATGAAAATTTCCGTCTGAATCTTAGAAAATCTTTATTTTTTACTATAGCTATTTTTCTTTCAATAGATATCTTCATATTTTTAGAGTATCACGTTCAGCCAACTAATCCTTTCTTTGAATTTATGGTAAATCTAAGCATAAGTTTTCTTATCTTTCTAGTACTAGCTGCAATTTTAATTAAACCGTTTAAAATATATTCGAAATTTGCGGTTGCCTACTGGAATATTTGTTTTTTATTTGTAAGTATTTTGTTTTATTATTTTTTCTTATCCTGGGAAGTTAGCGTATTTTTCTTTATAATTAGTTTTATACTTTATTGGTTTATTTTTACTTTGGAGCGAATAAGGGAATTATT
>JBHLLE010000349.1:0-4927 GCA_048885945.1 Candidatus Hermodarchaeota archaeon
TTTCTTCTTTTAATTCTCTAACAAAAACATCATTATCTGTCTCAGTTTGACTCTTTTCTTCAAGTGCGTCAATTAAATCTTTTAAATTTCTGGACATTGTTAGGTTCCTTAAAACATAAAATAGGTTATAATTCGAAAGAGATTGAACTTTTAAAATTTCTAAGTTTCTATGTTGGATATAAAGAAACGCTTTTATAAATTTATTTGAAAAAAATATTGGAAAATATTAAAAAATAATTTCAAATTTCATTGTAGAACAACTATTTCTTTAATTCTATCGCCTTGTTTAATTGAATTAACTATATCTTGGTCATTACTTGAAATAACTTCACCGAATATTGTATGATTATTGTTTAGCCAAGGGGTGGGAACATGGGTTATAAAAAATTGAGATCCGTTCGAGTTGGGACCTGAATTGGCCATGGCTAAAATTCCTGGTTTTTCAAATTTTCTTCCACTTTCAAATTCATCCTTAAATGGATAGCTTACTTGGGTACCTTTATAAGGAAAAGAATTTATGCCTTTGTCTTTAGGTCCTCCATATCCCGCTTCCAGAGGATCTCCTCCTTGAATCATGAAATCCGCAATTACTCTGTGAAATTTTATGTTGTTATAAAAGCCTTGTTTCGCTAAAAATAAGAAACTCGAGACAGCTAAAGGAGTCTCCTCATCAAATAACTTGAGTTTTATATCTCCCTTAGATGTCATCATGATTATATTTGTCATATTATATATAAAATTCTCATTTTAATAAAAAATTCTAAAATCTATAAATTCAATATTTTTATCTGATGAAGATATAATAAATAATGATATCATTTTACTAATTAAATTAATATTTAGAATCTTAACACCATAATTAAAGATGAAGAAAAATAGCGACATTTCTTATTATTTCAATCCTAAATCAATTGCGATAATTGGTGCGAGTGCTACTGAAGGGAAAGTCGGATATACGGTACTAAAGAATATAATAGAATCGGGATATGAGGGTAAGATATATCCCGTTAATCCTAAATCCGATAAAATTCAAGGCTATAAAGTTTATAAAAGCATCTTAGATATATCGGAAGAAGTAGAAGTTGCTGTTTTCGTTATTCCATCAAAGTATGTTCCTCCTATAGCAGAAGAGTGCGGTAAAAAAGGAGTTAAAGGATTAATCGTAATCTCTGCTGGATTCAAAGAAATTGGTGGAGAAGGTATTGAGCGGGAAAAAGAGCTGATTAGGATATGCAACAACTACAACATGAGAATTTTGGGTCCAAATTGTCTAGGTATAATTGGGCTCTATTATAATTGTTCCTTTGCCGCAGATACCCCTAAAAAAGGAAATATAGCTATGATTTCTCAATCTGGCGCTATGCTAACAGGAATGATGGATTATTCTATGACTCAAGCTTTTGGATTCTCTGTTAATATAAGTTTAGGTAATAAAGCTGATTTGGGTGCCGTAGACTTTATTGAATACTTAGCTGATGATGATGAAACTAAAGTAATTTTATGCTATTTAGAAAGTATTAAAGATGGAGATAGATTTCTTGAAGTTTTACCGAAAGCTACCAGAAAAAAGCCGATTGTAATTTTGAAATCAGGTGTAAGCGTAGCAGGCGCACGAGCAGCCTCAAGCCATACTGGAGCATTAGCAGGATCTGATATTGCTTACGATTTAGCATTTGAAAAGTGTGGTGTTATAAGAGCAATTACTATTGAAGATTTATTCGATTATGGAGAAATTTTTCTTTATCAGCCTATACCAAATAATAATTCGTTTGCTATCATAACTAACGCGGGAGGACCTGGTATTGTAGCAACTGATGCTTTTGAGCGAGAAGGTTTAAAATTTTCTCAATTCTCAGAGGAAATTCTAAAAAGTTTGAGAGACAAGTTACCTTTAGAAGCCGCTATTTTTAATCCAGTTGATATTGTTGGAGACGCAGCTCCAGACCGTTATGAATTTACTATAAAAACTATCTTTGGATTAAATAAAGATATTAGTAAGCAAAATCCAGGAGAAAAAGAAAATAATATTTCGACAAGTGGTGCCCTAATAATTGTGACACCTCAAGCTCAGACTAAACCTACTGAAGTCGCTAGATTAATACATAATATCAGTTCAAATTATTTAAATAATAAACCAATTGTATGTTCTTTTATTGGAGAAAAATCTACGGCCGAGGGAAGAGATTACCTAAAAAAAAATAGGATACCATGTTATCTCTTTCCAGATCGTGCAGCTTTATCGTTGAAAAAACTACTTCATCGCAGTAAATACTTGAAAACTAATCCACTAGATCAAATTGAAATACCTAATTTTACAGTTAATAAAGAAAAGGTAAAGGAAATAATTGAAAATGTAAGAGCCGACGATAGAACTGTACTTTTAAGTTACGAGACTTCTGAAATTTTTGAGTGTTATGGGATTAAATCCCCTAAATCCAGATTAGCTAGAACTCCTCGAGAAGCAATGAAGATGCAGGAAGAAATAGGTAAGTCTGTTATGAAAATCGTAAGTCCCCAAATAATTCATAAAACTGACGTTGGAGGTATTGCTTTGAATATTGAAACCCCCGAACAAGCATTTGAAGCTTTTACTCAAATAGTTGACAACGCTAAGAAATTTGGTCCTAGCATTGCTAAAATTTACGGAGTTGAAGTACAAGAAATGATTGATTTTAAAAAACAGGAAAAAGTAAACGAGTTAATAATTGGAATGTCTAAAGATCCTCAATTTGGACCTATGATAATGGTTGGAATGGGGGGAATATATGCAAACTTTTTAAAAGATGTCGCTTTTGCATTAGCTTACAAATTTACAGAAGAAGATGCTAGATCCATGCTTCAAAAAACTAAAGTGTTTAGTTTGCTAGAAGGTGTTAGAGGAGAACAAAGATCTGATATTGACGCAGTAATAGAAGTATTAATACGACTCTCTCAATTAGTTAATGAATTTCCAGAAATTGTTGAATTAGATATAAATCCATTATTATCGTTCATTAAAGGATATAGTGCTGTAGATATTAAAATTACCATAATGCGTTAAAAATCAAATAAAAAAATAAATATAAAATTAAAATCAAATATAATTTGGAATAAAAAACACAGAATTGAATTAAAAATGACCAAACCAATTTATTTATGTTCGTTGAGAGAACGTGTGGGAAAGAGCCTTCTTTCTATAGGAATAATGCAAAAGTTACAAAAAGACGGAAAGAAAGTAGCTTATTTTAAACCAATAGGGATTCCTAAAGGAGCCTTCTCTAATAAAGCTGATCCCGATGTAGGGTTCATATTAAATACGGTGTTTTCTACTTCTAAACCATTCGATATAATAAATCCGGTATCTATTCCCGATTGCTATTATGTCGATTTAATTGATGCTACAAAAAAGGAAGAACATTTAGATAAAATTAAATCAGCATACGATGAAATTTCGAAAGATATGGACTATGTAATAATAGAAGGCACACCTTCCATAAAAAAATATATTAGAGTTGGCTTGGATGATGTTACCATTGCTCAATATTTAGGAATTAACGATTTAATCTTTATTGAGACGGCGTCTTCAGATAAATGCATTGATAATATATTTTTTACTAAAAAATATTTTGAATTTAGAAACATAGGGATTCAAGGTATTATCTTTAATATGATTGATTTTGATTATAAAGCACGAATTCATGAATTAGAACAGAATCATATTAAAAAATTTGGATTAAAAATAATAGGGATAATTGAAAAAAATATTGAATTATTATCAGCAAGGGTTTCAGAAATACAAGCAGCAATAGGTGGTGAGCTAATTAACGAAGTAGCAACTCCTGGACTTCAAAATATTGCTGAGACATATATTGTCGGAGCTATGAATCCTCAAGCAGCCCTCAAATATTTAAGACAAAGCAAACGGGCTGCTCTAATCACTGGAGGAGATCGATCAGATCTAATTCTAGCAGCCTTAAACGAAGATGTTTCTGTCTTAGTCTTAACTGGTCGTATACAACCCGATATTAAAGTAATTAGCGTTGCCAACATGGAAGGAATTCCTATAATTCTTAGCCCCTCCGATACATATACTACAATTAGAAATATGGAAAGATTAAGACCAGGAATTCAAGAAGATGAGATTCATTTAGCCTTACAATTAATTGAAAAAGATGTAAACTGGGATCTAATATATTAATAAATTACCTATTTTAAAACTATTAAAATTATTTAAAAATAGAAAAAAGATAAATAAATCTAAGGATTTTATAATTTTTTAATAAAAAAATTATCCTATAAAACCTACTAAAGTTTTCTGTTTTTTTCATACATCGTTTTGAATTCTTGGAATTCTCGAATAAATTTATCAATTTTAGTTTCTATTTTTTCGATCCGCGGTATAATATCATTAAGATTAACTGATGATTTTATTGCCTCTTTTATAGAAACTAATTCTTTTTGTGTTGATTCTAATTCAGGGCTGGGTAATTCTTTAACTTGAGATTCAAATGAAAATTCTGCTTTTTTTATATTACTAGCATGTTCTAAAGGAGCTTCCTTCCGTTCAAAAATCTCTTTCTTTTTAACTTCCTTTTCAGGCGATATTTGAGAAACTTCAGAAACATTCTTAATTTTTATTTGAGGTGCTTTTTCTGATTGGGGTTGTAAAACTACTTTTGGTTTTAATTCCGGTTTCTCAATTTTGCCTTCTCTTTCTTTAAAAATAACAATAAATTCGTCTAACGGTTCATAGTCCATTTTTAATATTTTTTGAAATCTTTGTTCTATCTCATTTGTTTCAGGATCTTTTCCTACTTTTCTCTGATCAATTTCATTAATTATTCGCGTTCTACTGCCGATGATAGTACCTCCTGCCTTATATCCATATCCCTTAAGAGATTCCGCTTGTCGATTCGCTATTCTACGATCAATAAGGCTTTGCTGATCT
>JBHLLE010000350.1:0-4049 GCA_048885945.1 Candidatus Hermodarchaeota archaeon
TTTTAAGTTGAAAAGAAAATGAATTAAATCTCTTATAGATTCCTGTTCTTTATAAGGAACAATAGCCCCAAGAAAACTTTTAGCTATGTCGTTCGCAAATGGATTTATTGACTCTGCGTTTCCTATCCATTTTCTATCCAAAAATATTTTAGCATTTTCTAATTCATCCTTATTTACGATGAATTCAATATCAATGTGTTCTTGAAATCCTCCTGGTTTTAGTTTAATATGCATTTTTGATTCAGAAATATCCTTTATTTTAACTTCTTTTAAGTTAAAAAATTTAAAGAAATCTAATTTCTTCATTTCAGAATATTTTATATTGGAAGGCAAGTTTAATTCATTGTTTTTTTTAATTTATTTTATTATAACCTACAATTCTTATTTTAATAAATTTTAAAAATTTGGTCTTAAAAATCATTACTCATTGTAAATTGGTAAATTTAATCTATTTTTTCATGAGTTATGATCTAATAGGAGGTAATATGTGAATACCTTCTAATTAAAAAGTATAAAATTATAAATATAAATCCAATTATAAGGGACAAGATAAGATTCCATAATGAGACTAACCATACAATTAGAATTCCACTACCAATTAATGTAATATAAAAATAAAAAATTGACTTTTTATCAATATTTTTTTCCCATAAAAATAAGCAGGCCCCGATAATAACTCCAATACAATATGCAATGCTTAATAGAGGTTTTAGAGAACTATAATTTAAAATTGCTATAGTAAAAGTTCCAAACAACCCAAGAATTAAGAATGGCCATATATTCCTATTCATTTCCTCTTCAAATGCTGTTTTTTTTATATAGCCAAGCCCATTCCGATATAACGCCCAAAAAACTAATGCTGTACTAAAAATCTTAATATAAAAATGTCCTAAAAATAAGTCTATATTTTCAAGTAAAGTAAGATCAATATTATAACCTATTAATATTAATACAATTAATAACCATTCTGGTATGGTAAATTCAAATAAAAAATTAATTGCAGGAATAAGTTCAATCCTTAATGCGGTTATAATAGCAGCTCTAACTGCCCAGATTAAGAGTAATATGACAATAATATCAAAAATCTTGAGAATGTGAGTTTGAACAATATTACCAAATTTTGAAACAGATATTTTAAAATAACTAGAAAATGTAGATATGATAGAAGCACCTATGAGTAAATTAATAATTAATGCTCCTATAAATAAAAACCAAATAAGAGGAACGAAAGAAACTTGAGAGGTTATATCAAAAGTTAAAAATGTGATAACTCCAATTAACGCAATAATACTAGCGTATAATATTGGAGAGATAAATTGAATTTTTTTCTTTTTCTTTCTAAGATCGCTCCTAATGATATGTATTTGATCTTCTTGTATTTCAATAGATTCTGCAATTTTCATCCATCTCTTGTAATCTTTTCCAATACTTTTAAAAGCAAACGCTTTAAATTTATCAGATGCTTCTTTAGGAGATATTATATTGTTTTTTAAATTAAATTTTCTCAAATTTGATAAATCAGCAATTGTTTTTGGAAGATAGATTATTTGATTTCTCTCTACATTTAACTCTTCAAGAGATTGTAAGTTTCCTATAAAATTTGGTAGTGCTTTAAATTTATTATTGAATAAATCTAATGTTTTTAATTCTTTCAAATTACTAAATGATTCTGGCAAACTCTTTAATCTATGAGAACTTAGATCCAATAATTCAAGATTCCTTAAATCTCCAAAATCTTTAGGGAGTTTTATTAAATATCCTCTTGGTTCGAAAGGTGCCGACTCTAAATGTATTTTTTTTATTGATATTAAATTACTAAAAGATATTGGTAACCAACTGATTGGATTGTTCTCTAAATTTAAATTCTGAAGAGCCTTTAGATTTCCAATAGATTTAGGAATATTAGTTAACCAATTGTTTTCTAAATTGAGAGATTTAAGTGATGTAAGATTACCTATTGAATCTGGAATTTCTTTTATATTAGTAAGTGATAAATCAAGATCTTCAAGAAATTTTAATTTAAATACTACTTCTGGAACGGTATTTAAAGGATTACATCTTAAATTTAATTTTTTGAGCGATTTTAAATTCTCTAATGAACTGGGAAGTTCTTTAATTCCACTATTGAAAAGACTAATCTCTGTTACGTTTCCATTCTCAACTTTAAATCCAAATGAGTACTCATCTACATTAATAAGATTCGGAAATCCTTTTTCTCTTAATTTTTTTAGATCTATTTGATTTTTTGCATAAAATTGTGATTGAGACTTATCTAAAATATAATTTTCTAATTCTGTTAGCGCCTCTATTTCATTTAAACTTAAATAATGTTGTTTATATTTACTTTTTGTATCATACAACTCAAAGTTAGTTATAATATCAATTATCTGATGAGTTAATTCAATAAAAATATCACGAATATTTTGTCCATTTTTAGCAGAAACGGGAATATATGATAATCCATATTGTTTTTTTATGCTTTCTATGTCTTCTTCAGTTATTTTATTATCAGTAATAATATCGTTCTTAGAACCCACGATTATGATTGGAATTTTTTTGTGTAGGTTGTTTTTTACCTCATCATACCATCTTTTTATACTTTTTATATTATTACAATTTGAGCTATCTATTAATAATAAGACTGCGTTAGCGTGTTTAAACAATTTATCTTTTGTAGGGGAAATCTGACTAATAAAACCACCACTATCCCAAATACTAAATTTTATATTTGTATTATCGATAGTGAGTATCTTTTTTGAAATATCTAAACCTATAGTAGGGTTATGTATTTCACTAAATCCATCGTTAACTATTCTATTAACTATTGACGATTTTCCTGACTTATAATCACCAATTACAATTACTTTAATAGAATGTTCCCCTTTTGGAAATTGCTCATTTTTTATTTTTGAAAATATCTTGATTATATTTGGGATTTTTAACGAGACATCTTCCTTTCCTTCTAAAATTTGCTCAATTTTTTCAGCCAAATGTGCTGAATAGACCTTTAATTCAATATCTGTGGTAGTGAGCTCAGCGAAAGATGTAATTATTAATTTTCCTAACGAACATGATGAAATTTTTTTGTTCTCTTTAATTCTAATATCAATAAAATTCTCATTTAAACCGTATTGACCCAATATTTCATCCATATAGTTATTATACAAAATATCTATCCTATTTTCTATAAAATTATCTTTAACAGTTTTATGTATTATTGTTCTATCGCGGCCACTGATCACAATGGCAAGAATTCCAGTCGCACTATTTAAATAATTATTTATTAGGATATTTAGAGAGTCCTTCATTTTCTATGGATGTTTAATATATATACGTATTCTTGTGTGGTATTTAAGACTTATATTATGAAAAAAAAATTAAATTATTTTCCGAAATAGTAGGAAAATTTTTTTTAATAATTTTAAAGTAATAAAAAAAATGATCTTCTATTTTTTAAAAATATCATCCAACTTGTTTATAGTAACATCTGGCAATAAATTTTTATCAAAATCTTCCCTTTCTTTAGATTTTATTCTAAGGTTCTTAATATATTCCCGCGACACCACTCCGGTAAGAACAGCTATGGACAATATTCCCGCACGATTTCCTGCTAAGATATCTGTTTCTAAACGATCCCCAAAAATACATGAACGATTAGCAGGTATATTAACATTTTTCATTATTAATTCAATTCCATATGGTTGAGGTTTTCCAAAAATCTTTATTGGTTTTGTTGATGTACAAGTTTCTAGAGCTCGGACCATTACACCCGCTCCGGGTAAAAAACCACGAGCTGCCGGTAAAGTTGCATCAGTGTTAGTAGCATAAAAATTAGCTTTTCCTTCCATTATACATTTTTGAGCAATAGCTAAATTCTCGTACTTAAAGTCTCTATCCAAACCTACAATCACAAAATCTATATTACGATAATCTTTAGGATTAGTATATATTACATGACCCATTTTTTTAAGTTCTTCCCTTAATCCTATTTCTCCAATGACAAATATTTTTGCATTTTTTTTAATTTTAGTAATTTCTGTTGCTGTAAT
>JBHLLE010000350.1:4059-4925 GCA_048885945.1 Candidatus Hermodarchaeota archaeon
GCCTCTAACCATTTATTATACGGAAATTTTTTCGGGTCTCAATATCCCGATACTGTGGTAATTTTACTCTCAATATTGAACTCTTTTAATCTCTCAACATACATTTGCCTTGTTGCGGTTGAGTTATTTGAATTATATACCACTTTAATTTTTTGATTTTTTAATTTCTGGATTACTCTATCCGCATTTGGAATTAATTCTTTGCCTCTATAAACTACTCCATCTAAATCGAATATAGCTAGTTTTATATTCTCTAATTCTTTGATTATTTTCATTATTATGTTAATTAATTTAAAATTTCTTTTATTGATTTAAATTTTCTAAAAAAACCTAACATGTTTTAAATTCAGAAAAAAAAATGATTTATTTATTGCGTTATACATCTAAATTAGGAAAATAATCATTTTCTGCATCAATTCTGACTTTCATGAAAGGTCCAGCAATTGGTTTAAGTATTGTTTTTTTGAATTTTATGTATCCATCACTTTCCGTGTGACAAAATTCCCAATGAACATCTCCAACAGCATATTTGGAAGGATCAGATTTTAATTTCCCAATTTCACATTTCATTACTAGTCCATATCTATGAGCCGATCTGTAATATCCTGAGACGAAATTACCACCAGAATATGCTATTATTTTATTAATACCATTCAAGTTATTTTGCGTTATAGGCTGAACTACATGAGGATGATGTCCAAAGATTAAATCCCAATTTTTAATAAGCTCTGCTGATCTCTTTATCATTTTAGGACGAGGGTATAATTCATATTCATAATTCCAATGAGGAAATAGAATATTAAATATATTAGAATCATTTTTATAATAATTACCAATTTCATCAAATTGACTGATATATTTACATT
>JBHLLE010000351.1:0-4922 GCA_048885945.1 Candidatus Hermodarchaeota archaeon
TAAATCTATCGAAGAATTAAAAAATGATAAAATGAATTTGAAAAAAATATTTGAATTCTCAAAGGAATATGATTTAATAAGTTTGGAATATGCTACTGGTTTTAAAATAATCTTGGATAAAGGATTACCATATTTTATTAAGACTTTTAAAAAATTTAAGGATATAAACATAGCAATAGTTAATACTTTCCTTAAAATTTTATCCATTTATCCAGATACGTTGATAATTCGAAAATCTGGACGCGATACAGCTTTATACATCTCAGAAAAGGCATCTTATATTTTAGAAAATGGAGGAATATCAACTGATAAAGGTTTAAAATTGACTTTAGAACTAGATAATGAACTCCACGCAAAAAAAGGTAAACTAAATCCTGGTACTACTGCTGATTTGATATCTGGAGTTATATTTTGTGCTTTGCTAATTGGCTTAAGATTTTAAATCCAAAAAAATATTTGGGAGGAATAATTTAAAACCTTTATAGAAACTTAAATTAATTCTTTAGTTCGGGTTTTTTATTTTATGGAATTCTGTGATGAATGTGGAGGAATGATGTTACCTTCAAATTTAGATGGAAAAAAAGTATTTAAATGCAAGTGTGGAGCAGTTAAACCATTTATTGAAGAAAAATCTGAAGAATATAAACTGACAACAAAAATAGAGCATTCTATTAGAAACGAGGTTACTAATTTATCAGATGTTATGGAATGGAAAGAAGAAAATCTAAGAAGTACAATTAAAAATTTTAAATGTCCTCGTTGCGGATATGATAAAGCGCATCTAGAAACAAGACAAACTCGCAGAGCCGATGAAGGAATGACAATTTGAAATATATCATTTTAAATCGTGAATCACTTCATTATTTGTCTGCGATGTGGGAAAATGAGAAAGATTGGAAGTTGACAACAATACTTTTTTCTATCTCAATATAATCTCTAAAATCCTTTAGATTTGATTGAACTAGTTCTTATCTTTTTTTCTCACCAATTAAAGCATTACTAATAGCAGACTCTATATAATTTACAAATATCTTTCCCATTCGACCTTTAAAAGTTAAAGGATTAATCTTTTTATTATTACAATTTCTAATTAGGAAAAGTATGGAAAAAATTGAGAATCAAATACAAGAGTATTCAGTTGTAGAATTTTTTCGAGACATAAACAGGGAAATAAGTAATATTATTAGACGAAGAATTACCTATCGAGTGTTATCTAAGAATTTTCTAAAGATGAAAAGTAAATGGCATGTTAACGATAAGATATTAAATTCAAAGCAGGACAGTGCCAATATTTTTCCTTGGAATTTAATTAAATTATATAAAGAAAGACTAAAAACTACTCTAGGTTCAAATTTTAATCAATTTAAAAAATATTTCAATAAGCTTCAGATTTACAAAAAAAATATGATTAAAGAAGTTATTGAGTTCAATGAGGACTATTTTAAATCCTTAAATACCAAAACTAAAGCATACTTTTATGGGTGGTTGTTAGCAGAGGGTCATGTGGATAAGAAAGGGAGAAGGTTTATTATCGAAATAAATGTTAGAGATGGAGAAATATTAAAACGATTCATTGAAGCAATTAATCTTAATCCTAAAAAAGTGAAATTTAAAAGAAGAGAAAAGAATGGAAATTGTTTTATGTATTTCGTTTTAGAAATATCTAGTGAGATTTTTGTTAAACATTTAATAAATTTGGGATTTGTTCGTGGGAAAAAATCAAAAAAAATTAGATTTCCTTTAAGTATAGTACAAAATCGTGGACTGGCTTTAGCTTGCTTATTAGGATTTTTTGATGGAGACGGCTCTCATGGTAGAAAATATCCAAAATTATTACCAGAAAATGAGCGAAAATCTTTAAGACCATATATTACTTCAAAAAGTGTTCGCTTCTTAAACGATGTTAAGTCAATTTTCAAAATCCGATATAATGTTTCAGGTGCAAGACGCTTATCAATAGGAACATTTTTATTTTTAGAAATGCTGGAAAATTACAAATCGAGTCTTGACCGGAAGCGTTATGATGGTTATCTTTCTTCAAAAGATCTTATTAAATTAAGAACCACAAACTTAAGCAATTCATGGTCGATACCGAAGAGAAAATTCAAATTCACAGAAAATGAGCTAACCTCATTATGGGAAAAAGGTTGGAGCGATGAAGAGATTGCAGATTGTCATGAAAAAAAATATCAAATAAAAATTACTGAAAGGACTGTAAAGCATTGGAGATTTGAATGGAAACTATTTCATAAAGATCCAATATTTAAAGCAGCTTTCAAGGCAAATCTCATAAAAAAATTATTACCATCGAAAGAGTGGACTTTAGAGGGAATCTATACTAGAAAGTTTGGTTATAATTTAGATCCATCAAATAGCAGACATATTTATCGGTTCAAAAAAAGGTTAGAAGAATGGTTCTACAATGATCCGTTGATTCAAGGATCTAATGATATTGTTGAAAAGATTAAGGAAATTTATGGGAAATAACCATACCACATAAAATATAATTATACTTAATCCAAAAGTGGGTGTAACCAAGATTTCACGAGCTCAGAGCCTATAATTGGAATACAAATCAAATGTTTCGTTTTCTCTTAGATAAGCATTAAGAATATTAATGAATGGATCTTCATCAATAATATCAAACATTTTCAGTATAAAATTAATCGTAGTGAATGCTTCCATTTTGAAGTCATTCCAAATTGGTTTTATTAGTTTCCAATCCTCATTTAATTGAATTAGGAACCATTTTTCAAGTTTAATCATCGATTTTGGTGAAGTTTTAAGATGATTTAAAGCAGAAATCAAAGGTTGAAATCCAATTTTAATATAGTCTTCGTCATTCACTACTATTGTGTCTTGGTATTTATGATAATTGTCAATAAACAAGTCAATGAAGAAAATAACAAGTTTATCTAGAGTAAATTGATTAACATTTTCAAGATATCTTTCATTAACTTTAATGATGCGAAGAATGTTATCATTTTTAACCCTTTCAAGCAGTGCATCACTGAAAGAATGCTTTGGTTGTTTTCTGCTTTTATAATAACTTTCTACATAATCAATTATTATCTTATCAGGTTTTTGTTCAGGAGATTTTTCTATACTATCAATTATACAAACCAAAGTAGAAAGAATGCGTTCATTTATAGATTCTAACCAATTTGGATTTACCCTTACCATATTACTCACTTTTTTTGAAAATTATCTGTCTCTAATATAAGAGAAATATACTTTTTCGCTTAATTATATTTTATATATACAAATATCTATCTTAAAATATTCCTAAATTTGGGTGATTTAGGATTCTTAATTATAACATTCTTGTCATCCCAATCGTTTTCAATAGGTAGATATTATTATAACCATGTGGTGCTGTTATATCGCATAAAAAAGGTATAAAGTTTATATTATTCATGAAACGTGGTTTTCACGAAATTATAGAAATGCAAAGTTTGTCTATGATTTAAAAAGTATTATTTTATACTTTAAATTATCATCCACATTATTGGTTTTTTTTTTAACTTAAAAATAGGGAGAATTGAATTATCTTGTCTGTTTTTATTTTTAGAAATAAAGAATATCGCATTAAAAATGGAAGTTTAGTCTTGGACAGAAAAAACATTAAAAGCTTCAAAGAGCTTCAAGATTTAGGTAATTTTAATGATATAACAGCCCTTCATTTATGGCATAATGAAATTAATGATTTTAATAATATCGTAGCAATCCCTAATCTCGAAATTTTAGATTTATATGAAAATAAAGTAAGTAACATGGGAGGGGTTGATAAATTACATAACCTTAAAATATTGAAACTTAAACATAATGATTTAACCGAAATAATTAATTTAGAAAATCTAAAAAAGTTAGAAGTCTTAGAATTAAATAATAATCGAGTATCTGAAATTAAGGGGTTAGAAAAGCTTGTTAATTTAAAGATTTTAGGACTTGGTGGAAATTTAATCAAAAAAGTAAAAGGTTTAGATAATCTTACTAGCTTAAAGATTTTAAAACTCAATAATAATCATATTAATAAAATTGAAGAAATAAAGGGCTTAACTAATCTCAAGGAATTAAATCTATCTAATAATAAAATAGTAGAAATACATAGTCTGGATAATCTTAAGAATCTTAAGGTTTTGATTCTTAGCAATAATAAAATTATAAGAATTGATGGATTACAAACCCTTACAAAATTAGAAAAATTAGCTCTTGATCGTAATCAAATCAAAAAAATTGAAGGATTAGACAATTTAACTAATTTAAGAGAGTTAAAACTGAATAATAATCAAATAGCCGAAATTGAAGGATTAGAATACCTACAAAATCTAGAAGAGTTAGTTTTGGATTATAATCATATACAGGAATTGAAAAAGGATCTTGAACTTAAAAATTTAAAAAGATTAGATCTATACAATAATGAAATTTCTGAAATAAAAGGATTTAGTAAACTTGAAAATCTCCTTAGACTACACCTTCA
Source organism: Candidatus Hermodarchaeota archaeon (assembly GCA_048885945.1). Lineage (GTDB taxonomy): Archaea > Asgardarchaeota > Lokiarchaeia > Sigyniarchaeales > SOKP01 > LW40-45. The sequence continues at coordinate 4,481 of JBHLLE010000351.1, forward strand.
ATCGAATAATATATCAGAGATTAAAGGATTGAACAATTTAAAAAAATTACAATCTTTAGGTTTAGGAAGGAATAAAATTTCTGAAATTAAAAATTTAGATGGATTATCTAATTTAATAGGTTTAGATCTTTCCGATAATCAAATCTCAGAACTTAAGAATTTGGAACATTTGGAAAATTTAGGAACTATAGGAATCTATGGTAATCTGTTACCAAAGGAATTGTATAATCAATTAAGAGAAGATTACGACGATGGTTATGATGCATGGAAATGTGTTGAGTATTGTCGTGAAAGAATCTCAAATAAAGATCCTATAGAAAAAAATTATTAAATACAAAATTGAAATTAAAGTGAGATTGAATAAACATGTGGTGCGGTTATTTCGCGAAATTCGTTTCATGAATAAATTAGATTGTTTTTAATCGTATTTTTTACTTTAAAC
>JBHLLE010000352.1:0-4899 GCA_048885945.1 Candidatus Hermodarchaeota archaeon
CAAATATACCTTAAACCAACATAACTCATACAGTAAAAATGGAGTAATTGGCTCAAACACAATAAAAGATATTAATAATTTCATTAATTTCTTCTCTATTTTATCAAATCTTCAAAATATAGATATTGTATTTCAAAAAATATTTAACAAAACTGTTTCTCAAATAAATTATCTTTTTTTTAGATGCTTTTTAAAAAGTTTTAACACTCAATTTTTCACCCTTATAGAAAAAGAAAATGATTTATTATCAGAAGACTCTAAAAATGAATTATTAACTTTCAATATCATAGTAGAACATATATCTCGAATGTTATTTGTTCTAGTGGATAAAATTTTTCTTAGAAATAATATCGAAGATGCTTCTAAAAATTTCATTGACCCACGAGGAAGATATCAATATAAAAATATTGCATTGAGAGTATTAGAGCTATTCATTTTTCAAGAAATAAACTTTTCTGATGATATCTGGCCAGAATATTTATTAAGTATGAATAGGGATAAGTTAAGAAAAGATTTAAAGGAATACATCGAGATTTCAGATAAATATTTCTATTCTGATAAAGACTTGACTAAATTTTTAACTATTTATAACTTACAATCTTTTTCAAATGCTCACTACTTTGAAGAGTGGATAATTAAAGATCTTATTATCCCTTTAAATACTTTTATTCGAAATATAAGAAATTCTATAAAAGATAAATCAAATAAAAAAGAAATACATGACATACTTAAGAATTATCTATTCAAAGATATTAAATCCATAAAAAAAGAACTTCCTGAGATTGATTTTGTATGTAATCGAATTGCTCAATTCTGGTTTGAGGCTAAATAGCCGCTATTCTTTTAACTGAAATATTTTTAAGAATTTATCAAAATTAGTTTCAATATTTACAATTGGGACTTCTATCTCGTAATTTTTAGGAATCTTTTTTAGTGCGACTAATCCTGAGATCATTTGCACTTTTGTAGTTAATTGCGTTTCAAGTTCATTAAAATCTTTTAAGCATAATACTGTGGGGTGTTCCAGATCTCTAAAACCTTCAGTTATGATTAAATCGACTTTAAATGGACCCCTAATAATCCAATTTTTGAGTTCTTCAATAGAGACTTTTTTCTTTATAAAGATTGTAGTCTCATCATTAATATTTTTTGTAATTGAATATTGAGCTCCAAGTTCAGAGAATAAATAAGTGTCTTTTCCTTCTTTATCAATTTGATGTTCGTGTATATTTTTAATGACTACGATATTGTAATTAAATCTATTTTTTAACATTCTTATTAGCTTTAAAATGAAAGTTGTTTTACCAGAGCCAGAATATCCAATTAAACTTATTATTTTCATCAAAAACACTTTTCCTTACAAATTAGATTATTTGATTATATAATAAATATATTGAGTAAAACTTTTGCATATAAAATGGAATTTAACACTATTTTATGAATCTTAATCAACAAAAATTATAATAGTATAGCGTCTAATATATATCATAAATCATAAATCTTTTATTTGAATTTATGTCAGATCAAAGAGAGACTATAGTTTTTGATGCCAATTTTTTCATTTGCATGAATTCAATTAAAGCACGAAATATATTAGGAAATCTTAAAAAAGCAGCTGACAACTTAGGATTTAACTATTATATTTCTGAAGTTGTTTTTGACGAGATTAAAGCTCCCCCAACGTTTAAAGATAAATTTAAAACAATAATTAACGTTGAAACTATTAACCCCGCTGAGATAGAAGATATTAAAGAGTTTTTATCTAAACAAGGTATTCGCTTTCCAGCCCAAGATCCAGACCTTTCGCTTTTAGCCTTAGCTCGTAAGTTATTGGATAAAGATAAGAAAAAAATACTACATTTAGTATCAGACGATTTCAAATTAGTAAAAAACTCCAATTTAGTGTTTCATGGAAAATTGAACTCTTTATCTCTTTCAAGTTTTTTATTGAAAATTCATAGAACTACTTCTATTAAGCAATTACGCAATTATTTTAAACACATATGGAAACATAGCCTAAACTATACTCTTTCATACATGATTGAGCGTTCTAAAATATATCCTGCCGAGGAAAAAATCCAATGGCTTATAGAGCGAGCCGTCAGTGTTACAGAAGACTCGATTCTAACTAAAGATCAACTTATAGAAGAAAAATCGGGAGTTGTTAGATTTGAAGTAGGCTCGTTAAAGTATGCTGAAGAAATTGAAATTTCTGAGAAGTATATTGAAAATAAGAGCCTTCCCGCTAGTGAAGAAGAAGAAATATCGGGAATTGTCACTTTTCTTGAAAATTTAAAAATTTCTAGAGAATACATCAAACGAGCACGAGAATCTATCATAAAAAACGATTCTAAACAAGCTGTAAGTTTTCTTAAAAAAGGAAATGGCTTTTTAGTGTCCTTATTACAATTAGCTGCGGGGAGATTAGAAAATAGAAGAGACTACGAAATTGTGGAACAATTAATTTGCTCGGAAATATCAAAAACAGAATTCCTTCGTTCTTTCCTCCTTGTCTCCTTAGGTAGAATCAATCCCGCCATCGACTCACTCGAAAGAGCCGCATTATTTTCGACAATAATTCATAATTTTCAGACTTGCTTAACGTTAAATTATTTAAAAGCCTTAATTCTTCTTTTTCATGGATTATATAAAAATGCTATAATGCAATATAATTTTACAGAAGAACTTGCTGAAATATACGAAGATGATAAATTAAAACTAAAATGCTCTATTGGGAAAGCAATTGCTTTATATATCCAAGGAGAGGAAAAAGAAACCGCTATGAATATAATGGATGAAATTTCTAACCTTGACCTAGAAAAAAACTTATTAGATGCCATTATTGTATTTACTGAACTAGGAGATTATTTCTTGGCGTTAGGACATTCACAATTAGCAGCAAATCTTTATAATGAAGCATTAGAAATAAGTGTGGATTATAAATCTAAAATTAAAAGCGATATCCTTATTGAGAAATTAAAAAGATCATATATTGCAACAGTATTGGATGGTTATTCCGCAGAAGATATAATGGTGGATAAATTAGATGTATTGCTTGACAAAGCTTACTCTGTGAAGGATGTTGAGAAATATAACGAACAGATTAAAAAAATTTCTAGTTTCAACATACTTTTTTACACACCATTTCCTTACATATCGGGAAAAAGAAAAGCTGTACCCTTTTTGAAATTACCAAAAGAACTCCAAGAAGATTATTTAGAAGTTGTTCATTTCGAAAAACTAGAAGATCAAAAGCAAAATCAAATTCTATTTATCGTTTCTCATTATGACCTCGGATTATTAGGTTTAATTGTTAAAACAAACGAAAATATTGTGGGTATTGCTGAAAATTATTCTCTTAAATTGAAACCAACAAGTAAAGTAAAAATCTACGAACCTGACGAAGAATTGAAGGACTCGTATCTTATAAGAGCAATTATCGAAGTCACAGCAAAAGATCAATGCGAAATCATTTATACGCTTCCTTCTTTTTTCAAACAATTAAATCTTTAAATTGAAGCATTAAAAAAGCGGTTTTTTATTTAATTTAAAAATATAAACTTGATTACATTAAATATAGAATAAACAATTAATTAGAAAAGCTATTAAGAATAATTTTTTTAATAAAAAAATCATTGCTTAGATTTACGTAGATTCTTATCTCTTTGGCTTATTTGATGACTATGAACGGCGCAGCTGATACAGTAATATTTCTTATTCTCTCCACTCAAGATTATCGTTCCTGTTTTCTTAAGTTCCCCGTACATTCTGCCATCCACTAGTGAAGTTCTTCTAGTAACTGCTTTGGCTTTGCTTTTTACAGTAATAACGAGATGTTATTTACTCTTGCAACAAATCGCCCACATTTACTACATTGAACCTTATTATAGTTTCCCTTGCTACTACCCGTTTTGCCACCTGATTTTCTCTTCTTTGGAATAGTTATAACCTCCTTTTAGTAATTACTCATTTATCTTCTTAATGTTAAAAAAATGTAATTTTACAAACCTTAAATATTTTATTCTTAATACCTTCTTCTAATAGATTAAAATGCTCAATTCTATCTGTTATTTTAACAATTTTCTTCACGCTAATTTAAAGTTTTAAGTGACTTGAACGTGTGAACCAATCTCTGGATGACGGTGTAAAAAATCGCTATAGTATATAAAATAATAAAAACAAGAAAAACGGGGGTTATAGGTACTCTTGAAATAAAAGGAATATGAATTACTATTGGAAATCCTAATATGAGAAAAGTTATATAGTAAAAAATCATTTCTAAAATTATTCCGAATAGTAATAACAAGATCCTTTCTCCTCGTTCCATTATTCCAATTCCTTTCATTTGGACTCCTTCATTTTCAGCCCGTGAGCGTATATATGAGATCATAATCACTAAAAAGAGAAGTAGAAAACCCAAAAAATAATTTATCAAACCACCAAATGTTAATCCTAGGATAAGGATAGCATCAGATAAGCGATCTAAATTTGAATCAAGAAAGGCACCAGATTCTGTGACATTATTTGTTTTTCTCGCAACCTCTCCGTCGAACAAATCAAATGCACCAGCCCAAAATAATAAGAAAGGAATAATCCACGCTAAATAAATCGAATAATATACAAAACCTAAACCAATTAATAATGCTGCCATTATAGATAGTAAAAATCCGATGTAAGAAATTTTATTAGGACTAACGTTATGTTTAATTAAAAACTCAACAGGACGGGCAATAATTCTACTTGAAAATTCTACTTGTCGAGCTCTTTTTTCGGTCTCAATTATTTCATTCAAATTTTTTCCAAATCCATAAGATTCCTTAATTTGAATTATTATCTTAAAAATTGGTTAAAATAAAAAATTTATTATCGCTTAAATAGTATGAATTGTTTTATTAATCG
>JBHLLE010000353.1:0-4887 GCA_048885945.1 Candidatus Hermodarchaeota archaeon
CCTAAACCCTAACCTAATTATATCGAATAACTTAAAATTCTTAAAATTTTAATTATATGATTTAGATATTTAATGTATGGAAATAGATCCAACAAAGATTCTAGAATTTGTAAAATCTCGTAGAAGCATAAGAAATTTTCTATTTTCGAAAATTTATAAGGATACTATTAATGAAATATTAGAATTTGGGCGTTGGGCACCATCTGGAAATAATAATCAACCTTGGAGAGTTCACATTGTTATTCACGAAACTGTAAAAAATATGCTTGCGGGATTGACTAAATACGGTGGAATTATTGAAAATGCTTACATTAATTTTGTAATTTTCTTAGATTTAGAAAAATGCTACGATCGCGTTAAAGATCTTCAAGCTATCGGGGCTTTTATGCAAAATATTCTTTTGGGCGTCCATGCACATGGTTTAGGAGGTGTGTGGTTAGGGGAGATTTTAAATCAAAAAGAGAAAGTTAATGAACTCTTTAAAATTTCCTCAGATAAATACGAGCTTATGGGTGTTATTGCGGTGGGAGAAATTGATGAAGCTCTGGATAAAATGGCAGACAAGGAGCGAATTAGACGACCGTTGGAAGATTTTACTGAGTGGTATTAATTCCTTTTTTTTATAGTTTTTTATAATTTTAAGTATTTTTTCAGTTCAATAGTGAATAACATAAAGATTTAAATTGATTATTCGTTGTTTTCTTAATATGGAAGTCCAAACATTAAATTTACTAGAAATTATAAAATCTCGAAAGAGCGTCCGAAATTTTGAAATTAAAAAACTAAAGCCTCAAACAATTAATGAAATTTTAGATTGTGGGAGATTTGCACCATCTAAAAACAATAGTCAGCCTTGGAGAATTAATGTAGTCACTCATCCAACAGTTAAAATGATGCTAGCAGAACTTTCAAACGAAAATGCGGATATATTAGAAGAAGCAGCTTGTTGCTTCGTTATTTTCTTAGATTTAACGAGAACTACTGAAAGAATTAAGGATATTTTATCTATAGGAGCGCTAATAGAAAATATGTTAATTGCAATACACGCTATCCCTAATATTGGTGCTGTGTGGCTTGGTGATCTTATAGATCAAAAAGACGAAGTAATTAAAATCTTTAAATTAAGTCCTAAATCATATGAATTGATGGGTGTTATTGCGGTAGGGGCTATTGACGAAGAAATTGAGGAGTATAAGAAAAGATCTTCAAAAGAAAGAAGAACATTAGACGAAATTACGGATTGGTTTTAAAAAATAACTTAAGATCTTCAATTTAAGTTGATTTATTATTTGATTAGGAGAAGTCTTTTTAAACCCAGAATATCAAATGGTCTATAATAAAATAGATCCAATAATGTAAAATAGGTGAAAAGGTATGACCACACCAATAGAAAATCATAATCCAATAAATCGATGTTCCATAAAGATATAACAAAGCGTATAAAATTCCAAATCCGAATCCCGCAATTACATCTGTAGGAAAATGAACTCCTAAGATTAATCTAGTTATAGCCATAATTACATCTAAAACAATAAAAACTATTAAAATCGTCCAGCTTTGATAAAAGTAAGCAAAAATTATCCCAAAAAACAAGAAGAAAGCGACATGACCAGACGGAAAGGACTTATTTTCTTTAATCAAATCGTCATGTTGAATAACACCTTCCTTCTCAAGAGTTATAAAAGGTCGATTTCGATTGACTAATTTATAACGTACTATAACGTGTAGTATAATACTTTGAATAAATCCACCCGTTATTAATACTAATAGAAGATAATCTTTTGTAATGTACCCATATACAACCATAGAGAGCCAATAGACACCCCAGAAGTAGATATTTCCAAAAAACGAATAAATTTTTGCAGCAAGAATTAACTTCTTTCTCTTACTCAAACTGCTCTTGTATATGGATAAGAATACCTTATAGTCCCATTCTTCTATTTTGGAGATAATCTCAACTGTCAATGTTATTAGATGAGGATTTAAGTATTTTTCAATTTTGATCTAGATCATTTGTGTATATAAGTATTTATATATTTTTTGCAAACTTTAATCGTCTTTTTTTAAGGATATTAACCTTATAGTCAAAAAATAATAAGATCTTTACAAGTATTATTTGAGTTAAATGCAATCTCAATTTTTATTTAATTTGAGATTTAATGAAATCCAGAATAATGAATAATTACTCATATTAAAAAAAGCCTTATTTTTAATTAAATATTCAAAAACCTTAATAATAAAAGGTAAAATATAACAAAAAAGAATATAGTGTTAATTATGGTTGAACCAACAATTTTATACGAGACCAATTTCAAAGATCCTAAAAGAGAGCCTGTATTAGTAGATTATGTAAGAACACCTGTAGGTAAAAAAAGAGGGACAGTTGGTCTTCATAGAGGAGATGATTTAGTCGTTCATTGCTATAAAACAATTTTAGATCGTACAAAAATCGATCCAAAATTAATAGGGGATTCAATTGTTTCTTGCAATAGTCAAATTGGGGATTGTGCTCTCGATCTTGGCAGAGTTGTTGCATTAGCAGCACACCTACCTATAACAGTACCTGGAATGTCTATAAATCGACAATGTGCTAGCGGAGCTCAATCTGTTATGAGTGCATGGCAGGCCATTGCTTCAGGTATACATGATTGTGTGATCTGTGGTGGTGTTGAGGTACAGAATCGATACCCTATTATGGCAGATACTTATATATATGATGAAGAGCAGAAAAAACCAGTAATGGTTGCTCCAAATGGAAAAATCATAACTCACCCATATGTGGCTAAAAAATTAAAGGAACATAAGACATCCTTTGCAGGTCAAATCAATTCTGCTCACGTTCTTGGTTTACATTGGATGAAAAAGGCAGGTCTTAGTCTTGAAGAATTTAGACATGAAATGGATAGTCTATCTTATCATTCCCATCAAAAAGCTATAAAAACATGGGATCAAAGAGGAAAAGAAATTGAACCTATTTGGTGCCCAAAGTTAGATGAAAATGGTAAACCTATTTTAGTGAAAAATGAAGTGGCAAATGATCCAGAGTTTTCAGTACTTACTGAAAAAGATGAGACACCCCGTCCAGAAACTTCAATTGAGAAATTAGCAACCCTTAGAACGCTTATTGGAAGAAAAAGTCAAGCTTTCCTAACTGCGGGTAATAGTTGTCCGACTAGTGATGGTGCGGCAGCTCAATTATGGATGACTCGTCAACTTGCTGAAGAATATGGTTTAAAAATCAAGGCTAGTATTGTAAATTATGCAGTAGTTGGAACTGATCCTGTTCTTATGCTCACGGGTCCAATAGATGCAATACCAGAAGCTTTAAAGCGAGCGAACTTGACTATTGATGATATGGATTTTATCGAGATTAATGAAGCTTTTTCTCCAGTAGTATATGCATCTTGTTTTGAATTAGGTATAGACTGGAAAGATCCTAGATTCAATCCATGGGGGGGAGCTATTGCATTAGGTCATCCTACTGGTGCGACAGGATGTAGGTTAATTGGATCGAATTTTCACCAATTAGAAGAATCAGGAAAAGAATATGCTATATCAAGTATGTGTGTCGGACTTGGTATGGGAGCAGCGACTATAATTAGGAATGAACATCCCAAATAACTATTTTAATTTTTTTTTTATTTTATTATTAATTCTATTCTTAAAGTAAATTTGGTTTAATTGTATAATATTTGGTATTTTTAAACATGCCCAAGGTTAGTGAATGGATTAATTTTTTTAAGAATATAGATCTCTCGAGTGAGTGCTTAAGAAAAGAATATGGATCTGATTATAATTACATAGATAATAAGCGCGTTAGTATATTGGAACTATTAAATTTACATTTGAAAAAATTTGGTAATAATGACATTATTATAGCACGAGTACCCGGGAGAATTAATTTAATGGGTAGACATGTAGATCATCAAGGATCTACAGTTAATTTAATTGCAATAGACAAAGAAATTTTCATTACTGGTTCTTTAAGAACTGATCATAGAATAATCGCATACAATTACAATGAAAAATTATTTAAAAATATAGATTTAGATTTTTCAACTTTAAATTCTGGGATTCTAGATAATTGGAATAAACTAATTAAAAATGATATCCTTATTTGTAAATTAAGATCTCCAAAGGGAAGTTGGGAAAATTATTTAAAAGCTGCTTATTTCCGTCTTGCAAATTTAGTAGGATTGAAGAAAACCTTGGGAGCAAACATATGTGTTTATGGAAATTTAATAATCGCAGCAGGTTTAAGTAGCTCTTCTGCATTAACTATGGGAATCTTTGAAGTTTTAATTAAATTAAATAATATAAAACTTGAAAATAATGAAATAATAAATTTAAGTGCTCAAGCAGAATGGTTTGTTGGAACACGTGGTGGATCTTCAGACCAAATTGCAATTAAATTATCAAAAACTAATCAAATTGCGCATGTAAAATTATTTGATTTAGAAATATTAGAGAGGATTGATTTTCCGGATAATTGCGAAATTATGGTTTGTAATACAAATATTATTGCCGATAAATCTGGTTCAAAAATGGATCTTTACAATCAGAAAGTTCTTGCATACGAGATTGGATTTGCTTTGATTAAAAATTTTTATCCAGAATACGCAAAAAAATTGAGATATTTACGAGATTTAGATGATATTGGATTAAGTTCTAAAGAATTAATAAAAATGTTATTAATTTTACCCGAATACATTAAATTCAATGAAATTCCAAAGTTTTTAGGGAAAAAATGGAAAGAATTAGAAAAAAAATATGTATTCAATGAGATACCTAAACAGATACCTATAAGAAAAATCATTGCATATGGGATCTCCGAATGCAGAAGAAGCAAATCCTTTATTAAATTTATTAAAAATCAAAACATAAGTT
>JBHLLE010000354.1:0-3539 GCA_048885945.1 Candidatus Hermodarchaeota archaeon
ACTGTTTATATAATTCTTTAACTTGATTAGGATCTAATTCTATTCCAATTTCATTATTAATCTCTAATGCTCTTTTTGTGATATTTGCCGTTAATAAGATCCCCTTAGAATCTTCACTCTTTGGATCAATAAGAATAAATTTTGAATGTACTTCACCACTTCGAATAAACATATATCCTTGACCAGCTTCGTTCAGAAATTGAATATGACTTTTAATATTTTCATGATCTTCAATATCATCTTGAATTTTGTCTAAAAGAACTTGAGATGCGAGAAGTAAGTAGATTCTAATCCCTTTGTTACTCATATTATACAATTCTTTACATAATTCAGTATTGTTTTCAAATAGAAAAGAAGAAATACAAATGAACTCTTTTGCTTTTTTGATTAGGTTTATGCATTTTTTATGAATAGTTTTTTGTCCTATGTTTGCATTAACTTTTGTACTACTTAATTGGAACCAATTAAACTGTTTTTTATCGAATTCAGGGCTATCTTCGTTCTTAATAAAGGAGTATTTAATTAATTGATCATTCTCTATAATTATCGACCTTTTTATTGCGATCTCATCTCTTACTCTCTTTTTTTCATAAGCGTCCTCAAGAGATTTAAATTTTAGAGGAATATTTTCATCCTTTTTCCTTTTTTTTTCCACATTTTTTCTACCAGAATTTTTTGCCATATTTCCAACCTCACTATAATTCGATTTCCAAATCTAAACCTGTCTGTAAAAACCAATACTTATCAGATCTTGGGCCATAATTAATTTTTTGAGTTTTTTGATCGAAAATTTCAACCTCTTTTTTTAATTCACCAGCTAAATTCTGTTGATTGGGAAGTTCAACAGAGATCTTTCCCTTCTTTTTCATTAATTCTTCACAATCTTTCTTGAGTGTTAGATATTGTTTATTAAAGCATATTTCATTGATTTTTTCTAAAAGAAGGTATTTTTCCCATTTTAAACATTCATCGCTATCTTGGGGTGCAATTGGAATTTGAAATGAGGTTTTTTCGAATTCTCCAAATGACTCTATTTTAGGTATCTCATAAACTAATTTTTCATAAAATTGCTTGTAGTTAAAATACCTTTTTGATTGCAACTCGAAAGGTACTTTTAATATTTTATTCTTTTCATCCCAATTTGAAAAAATTCCTCTTTGTTTTAATAGATTCGAAAGTATGAGAGAAAAAGAGAACTCTGAATTAGGATTGAATAAAGTTAAATCCCTTCGTCTACTATTACCTCCTATTTTATAATGAGAACCTATTCTGAAGTCGATTGCTAAAGGATTTAAGGTACATGTAATGGAAAAATCGATATTTGGATTTTTTTCTTGATGAATATTTTCATGACAATTCTCAATTAAAATTTTATCAGAATTAATCAGGGATGTTTCTTGTTCATGTTTCTCAGATAAAAAGTTCTGAAATACTAGATCTTCAAAAGAAAATCCCAATTTTTCCATTTGAATATCATTTCTCCTATTTAAATGATATGATTTATCTATTCTCTGAATAGTAAGCACCCTCTGGGGAATTAGTGGATCATCTGTTATATATAACCGATATTCTCCTGATTCTTTTTCATACATTAATTTACCATTTGCAGTATCTTCTCCCATTGTTGTTAAATAGTATGCGTCCTCTCCATTAACTTCAATTAAACCTTTAAATAAACATCGTTGAATAACTCGTTTTGCCATAGGAATACTAAATGCGAATTCTTTCACGATTAAATCTTCTGTCAATAATTTGGAATTAACAAGTGCTAATTCTGCAACTGACGCAAATAATCCCGCTGGTTTTTGTACTCTTATCTCTGCTTGCACTAAATAGGTTTTATATTTTATTTCTCTTTTTAATTTAACTAATATATCATTATAATTCATTATATCACCTTAAAGAAGAAATATGTGGAATATAATTTGCTAGAATATATAAAATTGGTGCTCTTCTTTCAACTAGCTTTGATTTGAAAAAGTTCCTATTTCCAAACAATACTTGGTAATATTTTGCTCTTGACAATGCTACATTTAATCTATTTCGGCTATCCAAAAACCCTACTTTTTTTGTCTTTACGAAAGATAATAAAACAATGTCAGCTTCTTGACCTTGAAAACTATCAACAGTACATATCTTTAACTTAATATGGTTCTTATCATCTTTAAAGTTGAACTTATGAATTTTGTCTCGAAAATGATTTCTAAATCTGTTTGAGAGTTCGTATTCTTGTCCTAAATAAAATGTAATAATTGCAATTTCCCAAAAATTGTTTTCTGTTTCTTTTTTTTTTGGCTTAGGATTTTTCATAGCCCACTTTTCAAATCCAGAATACCACTCATATATTTTTTCAACTTCCTTAATATTTCTATAGCTACGCCCACCAATCTCCTTGCCTTTTACATCATACCACACATTATGTGGTCCTGTTCGATATGGAAAAATTCGCTCATCAGTGATATTATAAGTATTATTTGAGCCATCGGGATCTAAAACTTGTTTACCTGCATAGAAATTTTCACGAATAAAACTTGAGATATCTGGATGCATTCGATGTTGATAAGTTAATTTCTTTTCTCTCGTTTCCCAATATTCTTGCTTAGCTTGGTATCCTTTATATACAGTACATCTATAAATAGAAGTATTACGATATTTCGGTTCAACCATTAATCCTTCTTGTAATAGCTCAATAATTGATGGAAATTCGATCCTTAAAGTGTCGTATACATTATTTCCAATTTCATATGTTAGTAAATCTTTAAAGAAATCGGGATATCTTTTGTTAAATTCAAGTATCCATTCTTTTGATTTTTTCTTTATAATAAACCATATCAATTCTTCAAATAAATAAGTCTTATCAAGTTTATTATTTGATGAATCTAAGAGGGTTTGATAAGTATTGAAAAAACTTGAAACATCATTTATATTGCTCAATAAGATACTAAATTGTTGTTTAATATTGCGCTTTTGATTCCAATCATTCTCGCTCTCTAAATTATGAGCTTTTATTCGAATAGCATTTATAACTGTAAAGATATTTTTACTATCTAATTTGTTTAGATCGTTAGTTTCTGAAAGATTCCATTTTGGTAATAAAGATTCTATTTCTTCATCTCTCATAGCATAAAGTCCTTCATTTTCTTCAGTATTAGCTTGATGCCTGAGTTCATATAATCGTTTTAATCGCCAGCTCAAATGCTCAACCCAAGGTTTAACTTTATTTTCTTCCTTATAGAATGATTTATTTTTAAGTTTAAAATATTTAAATTTCCAATTTTGTTTCATACAAAAAAATTGAATTAGATCTAAATTGCTATGTTTTAGAATGTTCTCAATTCTCGGACTAATTACAAGATCTAAATCCATTGGAAGTGTATCGAAAAATTCCGATGCATATGATTCAAAAAAGCATCGATAATCAATAAAACCCCCTAAACATCCTAAAATCTTACTTATTTGATTTAAGAACTCAGCTTTATTAAATTGATATCTAAAATTACTAGTTTTATCTTCTAAGTTTTTCTCTTCTATAATATTAA
>JBHLLE010000354.1:3549-4886 GCA_048885945.1 Candidatus Hermodarchaeota archaeon
GGCTCAATAACTACAATTCCCTCTTGTTTAGAAAACTCTATATGTTCTAGAATTTCACGCTTCAATGAAATTACATCGGTAATTACCAAATTTGAATCTAAAGTAGAGAAATATTCAGAACAAATCCATTGATGATTGAGCTCAAAATTTTTCTCTATATAACAGCGATTAGTTAAAGTCTTTATTTCTCCTTCTTCAATAAAAGGTGATAATTGCATTTTATCTCCAATTATAATCCATTTTTTTGCTAAAAGTGCAGGGACAAGAAATTCCTGTAATGTTGTCTTACTTGCTTCGTCAATTATTAACATATCAAAAGGTTCACTGATTTGAAATTCCCATGAATCAAACGCGGGATATCTTAATATTCCAATTGTAGTTCCACATACTACATTTGCCATATCTAATATAAAAGAATCGAAAGATTTTTTATCATTTTCTAAAGTTACTAAAAGATTTCTTTGAATTGAATTTAAATTCTTACCTTTCTTTTTTAGAGCTTTAATTATACGTTCTGTTTCTTTGTTGGAAACATAATCCAATAAGTAATTTCTAGCAACACCCCGAACATCAGATTCATCTCCAAGCCGGATAGGGAAAATATGCAATTCTTCACCTTTTTCACGTTCTTCATCAATTCGTTCTAGTACATTGTTTACAGCAACATGAGTAGAAGCTACCATAATTACTCGCTGGTTTAATTTAGTTGCTTGATGTAAAATTTCTAATATCGTTGTTGTCTTTCCTGAGCCCGGAGGACCTTCAAGGATTGCAAAATCTGGAGTGCTTAAAGCAATATTCACAAATTCTCTTTGCTCTTCTACACTAGGGTATCGTTCATCGTTTAAATATTTGAATTCTTCTTTAGGTATTGTTGTTTTTATAGATAAGCGATCTTCTTCAATTGTTTGCGATTTATATTTTTCAAAAAGTTTTAGGATGGGGAAATAATATTTTTTAGGTCGTTCAAAAAAGGATTGAATTGCCCTAATTTTTTTCTGAATCATAGAGGTGTTAGGTTCAATCCGAATTTGGAAAGATTCTGGTAAATCAACGGGTTTAATTAAAGCTGTATTTTCATCAGGATCAAAACGAATTATTTTTAGATATGTATTAGTATATTTTTTTGAAGATTTTCCAGCACCCCTTATTTTTCTGCGCACATTTAATCTGCCATAATGCTGTATAGCATTTTTTAACGACAGTTTTTCTTCATCTGACTGAAAATTAAATTCAATAAAAATACCTTCTAAGGGAATTATTTTTATTTCTGCTTCATAATTATCAGCACTAATATTTATCAAAACAGTTTGATTGAGGATTGGTTCAATCAGTAA
>JBHLLE010000355.1:0-4877 GCA_048885945.1 Candidatus Hermodarchaeota archaeon
TGTTCAAAAAACTATTGAAAACGCCAAAGGTCTCCTTAATTTGGTAAAATAAGGGAGAAATGAAATTTATCTTTTCCTATTTCATACATGAGGTAAAAAGAAATCTTTAGAACGCTTTTTATAGGTTATAATAAGTAATATTAAAGTAAAGTTCATTAATTTAAATTACTTTAATTTTTTTTTTGAAAAAAGATTAAATATAACATTTTTTACTTTGTGTTTATACAAATTTATATTAAATAATTTTAATAAAATTTTAGTTATCGGGCGTTTTACTTAGATGATGGGGAAAGAACAGAACTTGGAACTAACTGGAGAGAAATGCAATGATATTTTTGATGCTCTTCCCTGTCCTATGTATGTATGGAGAAAAAAAGATAACGATTTAATTTTAATCAAATATAATGATGCTGCTAAAATTTTTACGGAAGGAAAAGTTGAGAGTTTATTGGGAATTAAGGCTTCAGAATTGCACAGAAACGATCCTATCATTTTGCGGGACTTAAATCAATCTATCAACGAAAAAATTACTATTTCAAAAGAATTTAATTTTAACCTTAAATCCTTAAATAAGAAAGCAGATCTTAAAGTTGATTATATTTTTATTCCCCCTGATTTAGTCTTGGTCCATACACACGATATCACTAAACAGAAAAAGTTACAGGATACATTACTTAAATCGGAAAAAGAAAAATCAATTATTTTAAATAGCACTAGAGAAAATATTACGTTTCAAGACAAAAATCTAAAAATAATATGGGCAAATAAAGCTGCTGCAGACTCTACGAATATGACTCTTGAAGAACTTTTAGGTAAATATTGTTATGAAATCTGGCCTAAAAGAAATGAACCGTGTGAAAACTGCCCCGTTTTAAAATCAATCACTACAGGATTACCTGAAAAATCAGAGCAAAAAACTCCAGATGGGAAGTACTGGTCTATTAGTGCCAATCCAGTAAAGGACGAAAATGGTAATGTATTAGGAACTGTTGAGATTACTATAGAAACTACAGCTCAAAAATTTGCAGAGGAGAATTTACGGCGAGAACGGGATATTTTAGGTCGGATAACAGATACAAGTCCTGTTGGAATTACTTTAGTAAATAAAATTGGTGAAATTAGATTTGCCAATCCACAAGCAGAAAAGATATTGGGTTTAAGTAAAGACGAGATAACTCAGCGTACCTATAATGCCCCAAGTTGGAAAATTACAGATAACGATGGAAATCCTTTCCCAGATGAAGAATTACCATTCCAAAAAGTAAAGAATACAAGAGAATCGGTATTTGACGTGAGACATGCAATTAAATGGCCAAGCGGTCTAAAAAGATATCTTTCTATAAATGCTTCTCCAATTTTCGATGAAAGTGGTAATTTTGATGGAATGGTTGCAACTTTAGAGGATATCACTGAGAAATGGATGATAGAACAAAAATTAAGAGAATCAGACGAAAAATTCCGCACTTTAGCAGAAAATATCCCTGGAGTGATTTATTTATGTAAGAACGACGAACGTTGGACCATGCTTTATTTAAATAATGCGGTCAAACAGCTTACTGGATATCCTAAGGAAGATTTTATTTCAGATCAGATTAGTTTTGTAGATATTTACCATCCTGATGATACTCCTCAGATTTTTGAAGTTGTAGAAAAAGCATTGGAGAAACATGTTCCTTTTCATCTTACTTATCGAATTAAACATAAATCAGGAGATTGGCGTTGGATAGACGAGGTGGGTATTGGTATCTACGAAAACGATGAAATAGTTATGTTGGAAGGATTTCTTACAGATATTACAGATATAAAGTTAGCAGAACAAAAATTAAAAAAATCCGAAGAAAAATACCGAAAAGCTTATAATCGCTTGGATTTATATAAAGATCTATTTACTCACGATATTAATAATATCTTTCAAAATATTCTATCTTCCAACGAACTTATAATGTTGTACTCAAATAATCCAGAAAAATTACAAGATTTCGTAGAGGTTGCAAATCTTATTAAAGAACAAGTTTCAAGAGGGGCCTCTTTAGTATCAAATGTTCAGCTGTTAACTGAATTAGAGGAAAAGGAAAAACCAATAATTTCGATTGAAATTTGCAGTCTTTTAAAAAATGCGATTAACCAAATTAAAAAGGAAAATATTTCAAAAGAAATAAACGTTAATGTAGAATCTGCTCAAAATCAGTACTATGTCATGGCAAACGAACTTCTTTTTGAAGTTTTTGAAAACATTTTAAGTAATTCTATAAAACATAATAAAAACCCCCAAATTAAAGTTTTAATTAAAATATCAAATATCCAAGATAATAATCAGAAATTCTTAAAACTTGAATTCATAGATAATGGAATAGGAATACCAGATTCTATGAAAGAAAACATATTTAAAAGAGAGTTTCAAAGAGATGAATCTAGTGGAATTGGACTTGGATTATTACTAATAAAAAGAATTTTAGACAGTTATAAAGGAAAAATTGAAGTTAAAGATAGAATTGAGGGAGATTATTCGAAGGGTAGTAATTTTACAATATTAATTCCGGAGGTGAATTAGAATCGCAAGTGTATTGATTGTAGAAGATGATTTGTCGTTGCAAAGATTATACGAAATGATCTTAAAAACCTCTGGATTTCGCGTTGTAGGAAAAGCAAATAACGGAGACGAAGCAGTTAGACTATACAAAGCACATGCCAGCGAGTTGGACGTGATTTTAATGGACCATAGAATGCCAATTAAGAACGGTATTGAAGCAACTAAGGAAATTTTGCATATTAATAACCATACGAAAATTGTTTTCACTAGTGCGGATAAAAGCGTAAAAAAACAAGCTTTAATGTTAGGAGCAATAAGCTTTTTAGAGAAACCTTTTAGTTTTGCAGATTTAGTTAAAGAAATCGAAAGAGTTATAAATATTTCTGGTACTTCTGTGAATTGAAAAACTTTTTTTTTTTAAAAACAAATTTATAAAATTAAATAGTTCAAGGTAATAGAGTAATTTAGATTAAGGTAATTATGGATTATTTAGATAAGTTTAAAGGTAGTTTAATAGGTGTTGCTATAGGAGATACTCTTGGAAGACCTTTTGAAGGTAAACTACGAGAGGATATCTGTTCTAATTTTAATAACTTTGAAGAGTTTATTCAAAATAATCGGAATCTATTCAAAACATACACAGACGATACACAGTTAACTTTACATACCGCAGAGGCATTGATCAGAGGCAATGGTTTTAACGTTGACAATTTCATTTCTGAATATGTCATATGGTTAAACGATCCTCCAATTGGACCAGGATACGGGTGCATATCGTCAATTCGAAAACTAAAATATGGGATTCCCTGGCAAAATGCTGCTTCAAACTCAGGGGGAAACGGTAGTACTATGAGAATTGCTCCTATTGGACTTTTTTATCATAAAAATATAAAAGGATTGAAATCTGCTGCTATAAAATCTAGTATATTAACTCATTCACACCCGGCTCCCTCGGCGGGCTCAATCGTAATAGCAAGAGCCATTGCGTATCTACTTGATAAAGATCCAAAATTTAAGTTTTCTAATGACGAATTTCTCGACGCATTAATTACTTCAATCTCAGGTTCTCAAGAAGAGATTTGGGAAGAATTTATTGATTTTTTATATAAAATAAAATCATCTTTAGATTTATCAATAGAAGCTGGATTAATTAAATTTTCACAAGCGGGAGTCAAATCACCTTATTTTATCGAAGAATATTTAGGTAGAGCGTTTGTTCATCCATATACAATTAGCACGGTGATTTGCTCTTTATTCATATTCCTCAAAAAAAAGGAATCATGTAAAGAATGTTTTTACGAGTTGGCAACCTCTGGAGGAGACACTGATACTGTAGGTGCTATAGGAGGTAGTTTAGTAGGTGTTTATTATGGTTATAAAAATATACCACCTAATTTAATAAAGGTTGTTAAAAATATTAAATTGATTTTAAAAACTGCTGAGGAACTCTATAAAACATATAAATCTCGATATTAATCGTGCTTATTTATCGAATCAAATAATTTATTTAACTTTAAATAACACCCCTCACAATATTTTGGAGGTTTGTTGTCTGTATCAGCTAAATGATTTGAGAATTTCATAACACAGCGATTGTCACAATGTTTTAATCCAAATGTGTGCCCTAACTCGTGAATTGCTTCCTTTAAAACTCTTAACTCAAATAGAGGATCGTTATCTTTTCTTCTATAAAAGATTTCTCTAAGTCTAGTTATAGAAATTAAAGCTATTCCCGAAAATTTTCTAAACTCTGGTTTTGGTATAATCGCAATTCCAAACACAAAATTTAGAAACCTTGAATAAATATCTTCGTCAACAATACCTAAGGTTCTAAAATATTGTTTATGACTTATGTGTTTAACTAATTTCTTAAGAATGGCAGATGCATCGTATTGTTTTCTAATTCTATCGTAATCGGACTCTTCCAAAGGCAAATAATCTTTAGATATTTTTACATTAATAGAAAAACCCTTAAAATTCCATTTTAAATTTTTCTTTAATTTAATTAGAATAACGGGATCAATCTCTCCGATTTTTTGTAAATATATTACTCTTTTCACTTCTAAACCTTGAATTGTTTGTACTTAATTTAATTAAATCAATTGAATACGAATTAGAATTTATAATCTCTTAAATAATCTTAAAAAAGAAAAATTGATAAAAAAAAGTTAATTTTTATAATAAGAAGTTAATTTCAAATAATTAATTTCTTTTTCAAATGCATTGATCCTTTCATTATTCATGGGAGGGTGGTCTAGCCTGGTATGATGCTTTTCAGAATATCTCTCATGGCATAAATCTTGGTTTGGGACCAAGGGGCCGGGGGTTCGAATCCCCCCTCTCCCAT
>JBHLLE010000356.1:0-4876 GCA_048885945.1 Candidatus Hermodarchaeota archaeon
AACCATGATCATTACGGCGAGAGTTTGCTTTGTCATATAGTTCTAACATTTTAGCGTGGTTTTTCTGGCTTTTATTTGACCATTTGTTCATTTGCTCATAGATTTTATTTAAGTTAATTTTAACGATTTCAATTTTTCGTTCAATTTTATAAGATCCATCGTTTTGTTGGGCAACGAGCTGTTTCTGTTTTTGTTCAGCTAAATCTTTAATCTTATCAACTATTTCATTCTCTTCGTTAATGTCTAAATTTTCAGTTTCGATTACCCTTTCTAGATTTTCAATCTTACGATCAATTTGTTTAATTGAAAAAAATTGTTTAGGTGAATTGTTATCTTTTCTGTCTTTTCTTAGCTTCTTTTTTTCTTCAATTAAATTATCTAAAAGGGTTTTATATTCTATTTTCTTATTTTTTAATAATTTAACTTTCTTATTCCAATAATCTCGCTTCTTTTTGTAAATATCTCTAGAATTCTTTAATGCTTTGTTAATTTCGAGCTCAATCTCTTGTAGATTATTGATATAATCTTTTGTTTTTTTATTTAATTCGTCTCTCTTACTTCTATAGCCTTCAATTTCAATTTGAAGGTCTTTATAAGAGAGATTTGAATTGTCGGCTTTATTCTTACTCATAAATACGTCCAGTAAGAGTGTTATTGAAAAAGACTTTTGTAAATATAATATACTATTTTTTTTATATCTTTTGTTAAATTCTTTAACATGGCTATTTTTTTGTTTTTAATTTTAAAAAAAATGATGTTAATTATGAAAGATCTATAACAAATGTTTTAAGAGTTAAACTAATATATGAAATTATTATAGAGTATATAAAATTTGGAAAATATGGAACCCGATATAATAAAGGAAGATGATTTAGTCTTCTTAATTCTAGATCAACGAAGAAGATGGTTAATTCAAGTGCAAGCTGGAGGAGAATTTCATACTCATAGGGGAATTATTGAATTCAATGATATTATTGGCAAACCCTTCGGGACGTGCGTTTTTTCAAAACCGTTTGAGAGTCAAGGATATAAATTTTACGTCTTTAAACCCTTACCTTCTGATTATATCCTTCATATGGCAAGAAAAACTCAAATAATTTATCCTAAAGATACGGGATTAATTCTTGTTTATTCGGGTATAGGACCTGGAAGTGTTGTTGTCGAGGCGGGATGTGGTTCTGGAGCATTAACTTGTATCTTAGGTAATTACGTGCAACCTAACGGTCACATATATTCTTACGACATAAGAGAAAAGTCTTTAAGAAGAGCAAAAAGGAACGTACTAAAGGCAAAATTACAAGACATAGTAACAATCGAACGAGCTGATATTGTCAATGATAATCTTGACCACGAAAATGTAGACTCCGTGGTATTGGATATGGCCGTACCATGGGAAGCAATAAACAAGGTAAAAAATTATTTAAAACTTAGCGGTACTTTATGTTCCTTTTCACCGACAATAGAACAAGTTAAAAAGACTACATTTTCTATGAAAGAAAATGATTTTCGTGAAATTTATACTTATGAGTTAATAGAAAGAAAAATGCAGGTTAAGACTAACGCTACTCGTCCTGAAGTCAGGATGATTGGTCATTCGGGCTATATAACCTTTGGAAGAAAAATCAAAGACATTAAAAATCCTTATCGAGAGAAAAAACCTCAACAAAATGAAATAATAGATTTTGAAGGGATGCCCCTTAGAGGTTGAATAGTTGTAATAAAAAATAAAAAATGATAAAAAAAATACATGATTCCCCTTTCAAAAGGGTAATCCTCCCGCGGCGATTACTCTTGAAAGAGGAACTGCCAATCCGCCCAATAGCGAACCAATAGAAGATAATTTTCTGATTTTAGTTTTGATATCTTTGGAAACTTTTATGGAACATGTTTGTCCTTCGATTATCTCGCCGCCAGCAGTTTCTAAAAAGATTTGCATTGTTTGTTCTCCGATTATTCTGGGTTCCAAAGCAAGCCACATCGTATCTCCATTCTCTATCATTCCAGATAATACCCCTACAATATCAGGGCTGTCGTCGCTTGTAGTTAAGGGGATTGTTTGCGAGGGAATTTCAAAAGTACCTCTTCCTTCTACTTTAATATCAAAAGTTAATTCTTTTGGATCGAACCCAGAAGCGATAATTTTTAGTCGGTATTCTCGCTTTTTAGGCGTATTATTGTAAAGATACACCATAACATTAAGTTCGTCCCCAATATAGACAACTTCCTGAGTAGCGTAATCCATATAAATTTTATCTTCTGATAAGTTCTCAATGTTATCAGTCAGCTCTAACTGGAGCCTATCAATTATATTGAAAGCTCCTGAATTGTATTTTTTAATGTAATGAAAAATTTTGTAAAAATCTTTTCGATTGAAATAGCGGTTTTTATTAATTAAAAATCCATTTTCTACATTGAATTTATCGCCAGTTAAATCCACAATTTCTTTTAATTCTTTAAGAAAATGACCCTCGTCGATAACATCTTGAAATCTTAGATAATATAACAATAAGAATTTCTCTAACGCAAAGGTTATTGGTTTTTCCCTTCTCTCTCTCTTTTTAACCATTTGAATAAACTTAGGATTTAAAATCTCGTTCATCCCTGTGATGAAATCGTCCCATTTGAGAAGGGTTACTGGATCTAAATGATTAGCGACAATTTCAGAAAAGAAATTATCTAAAAAGATAGAATGAGTATTTGGTTTGTAGAAATCTTGTAAACCATTTACATCATTCATATTTAAATTCAAGCTCCGAATGAGTAGAGCTAGACCCAAACCAAAAAGGGAAAAACCTGCTGCTGCGAACCCGAGATAGAGATCTCCAATTATCAGCATAACAATAAACAATACCACCGACGTCAAACAGATAAAAGAAATAATTTTAAATAAATATAGCGTTCTTTTAAGATTTTCAGTAAGAAAATTAAAACCTCTAAGACTTTCAATAGGTCTCCCTCTTTTTCTTTCTAATTTTAAGCGCATTTCAAAGGATTTTTTAGTCCAATTTGCACATAAAATTAACGCAAGTGAATTAAGAAAATAAAGTCCGAGAGTAATTAGATAGGCGATATAGAGTATTTGATATTCAATAGTTTGTTCAGAAAATTTAAGCGCTTCGGGTAATTTAGGAAAGAGAAAAAAAGTCATAACTGTAATTACTACTAAAATAATTGGCAGAAAAAATAGCAACCATTTTCCTATTTTTATTATGTATTTCGTTATTGTTTTTTGGTGTTTTTCGAGTTTTAACAACAATAAAAATTGTGTTTTTAATAATTTTTCCATAAATTTTACCATTCTTTTTATTTATGATATTTAAGCAATAAGATTACAAAAATAATAAACTCTATTTATATAATCTTAATACATAAAATAAATACACATAAGTTACGAACTATATTTAAAATTTAGCTCTCATTCATTTCTTTCTAATTTAAAACCCTTTTAGTTGAGTTCCTGTCTTAAACTCTTTTTTCTTCTTGAATCTTTCAGTTTTAAAATAGTGTTTCTTTCTTTCAGAGAGAATCTCAATATACTTTCTCAATAGTTCGTCAACTAGATCTTTTGTTGCCTTATCTCTCGTTATTTCACGAGGATTGTTAAGATAAGGTAGAATGTCTTTATTTTTGGAATCTTCAGGTAATCCAAGGTTAACTATAGGTATATGATAAGAGTGTAAGAACCAGCCTTTTCTCTTATCTTCGTGAGCAATTATTTTTAAAATGTTCGATTCTTCTTTTTTGATTTTAAAATCTATTAAATTTCTTCCAGGACGAATACTAATTGAAGCATATAAAGGGAGTTTGTTGGTTGGATCGTGAATCTTTTTATAAAACTCTTTTAGTCTGTCGCTCATTTTTTTTCAAAACTTGGAATTAAGTAAAAAGATAAATTAAAATTAATAAAAAGAATAAATAAAACTTATAAAAAAGTTTTATTATAAATAATTGTTCAATGAGTATTTGCAAAAAGTTAACTACTAGCGAGAGTCAATTTAAAATTAAAGTTGGTCTGCTAGGAAATGTTGAAAAATTTAAGAATGAATTCCAAAAAAGAATAAGTTCCGATGTTCTCCATATAGATAGTAAAGAAAATATTGGAGTAAGCGTAAGTAAAATTAACTATTTCTATGATTCTCATAAATTCGAATTCTATTTGTGGAATATTAATTGTAAAAAGAATTTCGCGTATATTCGTACAATTTTTTATCATGGAACTGAAGCCATGATTATTTTTATTTCTGAAAGTAATATTTCTCAAATTAAAAATTATTTCGAAGAAATTAAGCTAAATTTACCAGTAATTCAAATTTATTTTTGTATTATTCTAGAGAGTACTTCTAAAAACGACCTTATTAGTAGGTTTTCACAGGATAAAGAGTTTAGTTCCTTAATTAAATCAAATAATATAAGAATAAGGAAAATAGAAACTCCTAAAGAGTTGTTTGAACAGATATCTAATTGTTTCATGATTAAACGTGAAAGCAATAAAGAACACGACTATTTCACCATAGATTTAATCCATTTCAATACTTTGATTAAAAAAAATCGTTTATCTGATAAGTGTAACGACTATTGTGAACCTAGGAATGTCAATAATGGTATTAATCAGAAAAGAAGAATCAAAAAAGAAATTATTCTAAATTATTTATCCGAATTAGGATATAAGATTGAAAACCAAGACCATGATTGTTTTACGATTAAAAATAATAAATTTGGTATTTTTTCGATCCTATTGAATAGTGGAAAAGTGATGCTTAAACCTATTACTTGTATTAACTGTAAAATTAAAACATGCCCTAATTTTAATAAGGAATATATAATCTGTATCGAGCAAGAAACTAAAGGATGGTCTAATGATAGTAATTTAGACCAG
>JBHLLE010000357.1:0-4857 GCA_048885945.1 Candidatus Hermodarchaeota archaeon
AATACTAAAACAGTAAAAATTAAGTGAATCCGATATGGATGATGCAGAAGTTAAAAAAAATGCCGATTTCCTAGTTGAGAACCTTGCTGGAAAAGAAATCCCTGGCAAAGCGTCAATAAGTATAAGACATAAGAATTTGGTAAATTTTGCGAAAATTTTTGGTATAACTAATCCAAAATACATAGGTGAAGAAGGATCTGATATTGTAGCATGTAAAGCATTTGCTAATCACTTTACAGTAAAAGCACTCTATAAATTATTGTTAGGGATGAAATTAGTACAAGATGGACAAGAACGCCCATTTTTGATCAATCCTGGCAAACTTTTACATGCAGGTAACGAATATGATTGGGAAGGATGCGTTGATTTAAAACCAGGCGATAAACTTACTGTAACTGCTAAATGGGGAAAGGTATGGGTTGTTGAGAAAAATATGGTTCTATTTGCTAATTTACATGTGGATGTAAAGAACCAAAATAGTGAATTAGTCTGTAAAGTGACGACCAGAGCCGCAGTTAGACCTGGAGGCTATTAAAAAAAGGAGGTAAAAAAAATGGTAAAAATAACAGATATAAAAGTTGGAGATGTTTTAAAAGACGAGTTTGATCAAATCACTCGTGACTTATTGAAGCAATATGCTAAATGGAGCGGCGATACAAATCCTATTCACACTAGTGATGTAGTAGCTGAAAAAGCTGGTTTAAAAGGAATAATCGCACATGGTCTTTTTTCGTTTGGAAATGCAACTAAAATGTTCGAGGACTATTTAGAATACGGTAAATATGGAGAATTAATTGATTTGAGTTTAGACATGAGAGGCATGGTTCGTTGTGGAGACCTTCTCATCACAGAAGCTACAGTCACTAAAATTGAAGGTAAGAAAATATATTATGATGCAAAACAAACTACTATTACCAATGTTGATATAAAAGACAAGAGTGGTAATATAGTAAAACAATTTGAAGCGGGAGAGCGAGGATATATTTCAGAAAAAGATATTGCACAAGGGCTAGTTCACGAAAAAGAAGTGGACGAGGGTATCTTAACGTATAGAGAAAGAATTTCAACTCAAGGAACTGCAATTGTAGAACTAAAAGAGTAATTAACTTAATTTTCACTCTTCTTTTTTTTTTTATTTTTTTTCTGATAACATATTTATATGACTTAGTTTCTATTACATTATCGGAAACTATAATTATTATTAAATTATATTTTTTTATTTGTGCTTTTAGCATTGACGACTCAAACATTCGATATTAAGTTAATCAAGAGAATGATTTCGAAAGGGCTGTATGAAAAAGCGGCTGAAGAAATCTTTAGTATTTTGGATAATCAGTTAGACAAAGAAATTATCTATAAAAGTTTAAATCTTTTGAGTCTAATTTGCGATAAAACACCATCAATTTCCTTAAAAACTATAAAGGCTATTGATGACTACATTACAGATTCAGATTCATGGATTAGACTAGTATCTATTGAAATTTTATATCAGATATCTCTATTTCGCCCAAATTTATTATTGGATTTACTAAGTAAAATTCGCGCTAGATTATACGATCCTGATTCCTCTGTAAGGAGAATAACCGTTAAGTTAATGGGAAATCTAATCTTATCTCTACATATTGATAGGGAAGAACTTCAAGATTTAATCGATGAATTTAACGAAAAATTAATGGTAAATGATTGGAAAGTTAAGTTTCATGTGATTAAAACCATTAAAAAAATTTTAAATCAAGACTATACAAAGATAAGGGATCTTGAACCTCTTTTATCGATGGTCATAGTAAATCTTAGAGACGAAGATGATGATGTAGCAAGAGCAGCAGCAGATCTTTTAAAAATCTTAGGGACTTACTTTCTTTCAAAAGACAAGATATTTTATGTATTTCTAAATCTTTTATACAATGAAAAACCAAGGGTTAAGGAATTAATCATATGGTTATTCGGAGAAATTGGAAAAGAAAAATCGTCTGAAATAATTCCAATAATTCCTAAACTTATTAAGCTTTTAAACGATGATGATTATCGAATTCAGTTAAAAGTGATTGAATCCTTGGTCAATATAGCTCGAAATAATTTTGATCAAATTTGGTCTAATCTAATAAACTCATTAGATACTAGTGATCACGAACTCCGTAACAACATTGTCAATGCTCTTTATCATCTTGGACAATCGCATATTGAAGAAATTTTTCCATATATTTTTGAAGAATTAGAAAATCCATCTGAAAATATAAGGGAAGCTATTGCTCTAGTGTTACAAAGATTATTTGAAGAGTATCAATTTGAAATAGAAAACGAAATCATTAAGATTTTATACGGTTTAGAATCTAAGTATTGGAGAGAAAGAAAAAAAACAATAATTCTGCTGAGGAATATTTGCTTTATCTTAAAAAACAACAATTTAGCGGTATGGATTACCATTGAATTAAATAAAGCATTATCTAACGAAATTGACTACGATATTAAAGAGGAATTAAAAAGGAGTATTGCAAAAATTAACCAGAAATTTAAGTACATAGAAAAAAAGATCGAGAAGGTTAATAATGAATTGTCATTGTTTCAAGAGAAAATTATTGAATTTCAAAAAATCCCTGCTCAATTTAGGAATAAACTTGATTCTTACATAAAAGATTTTCGATTTAATGAAACTGAAATTCAACTAAATAAAATGTATGATGAAGTATTAAAAAAAATTAAAAAGTTTCATAATGCTATTAATAATTTCGAATTTAAGAGATTGGCATTTGATTTAATTGAAGAATGAAAAGTACAAATTTTAGATGAATTAAGCATAATTAAAGGTTTTATATCTGAAATCTGCGAAGAGCAAAAAGAAAATTTCAAATCAAAATTAGAAAATGAGATTAAAATTTTAGACGATCGAATAGATGTGTTAAGCGCTCAATTCGATTATATCAAGAACTATGAGTTCGATTTTAACTTAAATTCAACTTTTTCTGATTCTACTGAAGGAGATGAAGTTGAAGCAAATAAGAAGTTTGACCATATTACTCAAATAAGAAAAAATATGTTTAAATTAGATGTGGAGATCAGGGAGTTAATAATTAATAATTTAGAATTCGATGAATTATTTCAGGATCTTATTAGAAAGTGGATAGCTACTAAAGTTGATATTCAAAAATATTTAAACGATTTTGATAGAAAAATTAAAAGAATAAAAGATACGATTGTTAAAGATTATATTGAAATTGGAGAATCAAAAGGTTCTTCTAAGAATTTTGATGGTTTAAATGATGAAATAGCAGTCCAGATACTCCAAGGACATATATTATCTGTCATTTCTCATAGTATTGAAGTTATGAAAAAATATAACGATAATTTTAATGAATTTGATTCAAAACTCTCATATCTGACAAAAAAAAAAGAATTCTCTAATGTAAGAAAGCTTATGGATATGAAATCCTATCAAATTCAAACGTTTATTAATGAAACAGAAAATCAAATTGATAACATCATTGGAAAGGAAAAAATGGACAATAATGTGTTTAATTTATTCATTCGCCCTTACATAGATAAATGGACTGATTCTAAAGAATTACTTATTAATAAGTTAAAATATTTTAATAGAAAGCACGAGGAACGGCTTGTTTTATCGCAAATTAAGTATTACTTAAAATTAATGAATCCTATTAAGCTTGAATTACTTGCTAGTTATGTCGACAGAAATATCGAATATCTTCGGGAAATAGCTTTTAAATTCATCAAGCAAAATAAATTAAATGTTAAAATTGTTAAAGATGTATTGTATTCGAGAATTGTCGAGGAAAAGATTCCTGAATCTAGTAATCTACTCTTTTTTAAAAACATTAAGACAATAGGAAATACAATTTATTTAAATTTTAAACTTAACAATCCATCGAATTATAATTTTAAGGATTTACAACTCTCTTTAAAATTTCCTAATTATTTGAAATTCATAAAAAGAGAAAGTTCTCCTAAGTATATTCATATCTCAGAATTAAAAACGGGAAACGTTTTTAAATTCAAGTATGTTTTAAAAATTGAAAAAAGTATAAGAAAAAATCTATTAGATCCTAGTGCTGATGAAATTAATTTAAAACTTTATTATAAAGACCCTTTTAATATAAATCGAAAAATGACGAAAAAAATAAATCTCCTCCTACCTTAAAATTAGGTTTCTTATAGTATTATTTTAAAAATTATGTTATTACTAATAATTGAATTTACTCAAATTCGATTTAATCATAAACCAAATATAAAAAAGCTCTTATTAATAACATCAATTATATATTTTAAAAAAATTCATAAATTCATAATAAATATCTTGAGGTGAAAAATAGTAGAAAATAAAGGATATAGATTAACTCAACAAGTAAAGATACATGGATGATCTTGTAAACTCGGTCCTAATAGCTTAAAAGAACTTTTAACAAAAGTAGGTCTGGCTGGTGAAATTGATGATGCTGCAGTATTACCAATACCAGATAGTGATTTAATGCTAGTAAAAAATCTTGATATTTTCACACCAATTGTCGATGAACCTAGAATACAAGGTGAAATAGCAGCCTGCAATGTAACTAATGATGTCTTTGCCATGAATGTTCCAGAGATATCGGGAATGTTAGTTTTCTTAGCAGTACAAACAACTACTCCCAATGAAATCTCTGAGGGAATTCTCGAAGGAATAAAAAGTTTCATGGAGAAGAAAATTAATTCTGAGGTTGTTGGCGGGCATACAATATATAGTGAATGGCCTTTGTTTGGAGGCGAAGCTTCTGGTTTTCTTCATAAGGATAAAATTATTCGGAAAAAAAATTGTCACCTGGTATACTCACGGGACAGTCACGCCAAAATTAAGGCTGACTGAAAAAT
>JBHLLE010000358.1:0-4847 GCA_048885945.1 Candidatus Hermodarchaeota archaeon
TATAATTAATAAATAAAATAGGAAAGATAAAATGGAATATATATTAACTCAAGATTTAGGTACATCGGGTAACAAAGCTGTACTATTTGACCTAAAATTAAACGCCATTTATCAGACAAAAGTGAATTACCCGCTTTATTATCCTAAAAAAGGTTTTGTCGAACAGGAACCCGAAGATTTTTGGAATTCTGTAATAAAAGCAACTGACATGCTAATTCATGAAAATAATATAAATTCTGACGATATTATTGGTTTAATCTTCGATTCTCAAGGAAATTGTACAATTCCAATAGATACAGAAGGAAATCCTTTAATGCGAACCATTAGTTGGCTTGATACTCGGGCTTCGGCAATTACCCATAGATATTCAGAAGGAGAAGGAGAATTAGTTTCGGGTTATAATTTTGAGACATTGAATATGTTTCTTGAGATAACTGGAGGAGCTCCAGGATTAAACAGAAGATTCTAGAAATCTTCTGGATTAAATGGAAAGGATCCTATTTCTCATATTCAATGGATTAAAGAATATGAACCTGAAATTTACAAAAAAACAAGTAAATTCTTAAACGTAAAAGATTTTGTTGTATACAAATGTACAAATAATGCTATAACTTCAGTAGATTTGGGGAATGTTTCATGGATGATGGATTCAGACTTAAATAAATTAAATTGGTCTGATACTATTTTGGATAAATTTGAAATTGATAAACAAAAATTACCCGAAATAAAAAAAACAACGGATTTAGTAGGAAATCTTACAAAAGAGGCTTCTGAGGATCTAGGATTAAATTTAGGACTTCCCGTTTTTGCTGGATCTGTTGATTTTACTGCTGGAGCACTGGGTTCGGGAGCAATTAACGAAAAACAGCTTGTTGTTTGCTTAGGCACAGCTGATTATGCCGCAGCACATATTTCAGAGCCGAAAAAAAATATTGCGTATTATACGGGAAGTATTTATTCTGCTCAAAATAATTATTTATGCATTTCAAAACAAGAAACTGGTGCTGCTTGTCTTGATTGGATAATATATCAAATGTTTAAAGGCGAAGTTGAGAAATTTGAAAACAATCCAAATGAATTATACGAATTTTTGAATTCTACCGTAGAAGAATCTGATGTTGGTGCGAAAAATCTAATTTTTACTCCATGGATGTATGGAGAGAGAAGTCCTATTAACGATTCAAACGTAAGAGGAGGTTTTTATAATTTAAACCTTGACCATAAAAGAGCTGATCTTTTAAGAGCTGTCTACGAGGGCGTCGCGTATAATGTTAAATGGGGACTTACCTATGTAGAGAGATTAGTTGGTAAGAGTAAACAAATAAATGCAGTAGGAGGGGGTTGTAAATCAGATATATGGTGTCAAATATTAGCAGACGTTATAGAGAAAAATGTAAATAAAGTAGTTGAACCTGATTTAGCTTGCAATAGAGGTTTAGCTATAATTGTTATGGTAAGTTTAGGAAAACTCAACGATTTTTCAGATGCTATTCCACTAATTCAAATTGAAAAAACATTTAATCCAAATCCAGATACGAAAAAGGTTTATAAAAAAATTTTCAGAGAATTTACTAAGATATACGAAAGAAATCTAAAAATGTTCGAAAACTTAAATGTCTAAATCTCAAAATTATCATTTATATTTTGACAGATTATATCATAAAGTTTTCAAGAATTATTTTTTATCTCAAGATCGTGGGATTTTAAATAATCTATATAGTCGCAGAACAATGATATACTCTTTGCAGCATCCCGTAAATTCAAAAAATATAACTGCCTATTTTTATTTAATATTTTTTGAGCGCTATTAAATTTTTTTGCCAATTCAAACGAATCTGCAATTGAAGGTAAACAGAATAGAAATGGCTTTGAAGTAGTTTGTTGGATTTTAATCATTCTTTTAAATACATAACTGAATAAATGATGGGGCCATAATGGAATAACGACAATATCGATATTGGGATCATTAACGACAATTTTAATACAAGAAGTAAAGACCTCTGTTACGAATCCAGAAGCACCCAAATCTATTGGATTTTTCATATTCACATTCTCTTTTGGTAAGATTTTAGACAATTTTTCTTGTGATTCTAATGAGAGATTGGGTATTTTTAGATTATGAGTAGCAAATAGATCTGTCATGTTTACTGAATTTCCTCCGCCAGGCGTAATAATCCCAACATTTCTTCCTTTAGGAATGTATTTTGGAAATAAAATCTCAAAAGTTTTAATTGTATTCCAAAATTCTTCATTGTCTCTTACTAATGTTGCTCCAGTTTGTTTTGCCATGGATGTCCATAACTTAAAATCTGAAGCTATAGCACCTGTATGAGAAAAGGCTGCACGAGAGCCATCTTCTGTATATCCCCCTTTCCATAGAATAACCGGTTTAATTTTAGTAGTTTCTTTAAGCTCATTAAAAAATTCATGTCCATTAGCAGAGCCAAATGACTCTAAATAAGCAGCTATAACCTTGGTTTTATTGTCGTGGTGAAAAAGTCGTAGAAAATCTAAGCAATTTAGATCTATTTGATTTCCAAAAGAGATACCAAATCGATATCTTATATCTCTTTTAATTCCAATGTCAACTAATTGTGTTAAGTGTCCTCCTGATTGGCTCATAAAAGAAACTGATCCAGGAATTCCAATAGGAGAAGAAAACGAAAATTTCATTCCAGTTTCTGCATTATAAGGTCCTAAACAATTAGGCCCTATTATTCTTGTATCTGAACCCTTAATAATTTCTTGAAGTAATTTCTCTTTTTTGAGACCTTCTAACTCTCCAGTTTCAGAAAATCCAGAAGCAAAGACAATAACCCATGGAATTTTTTTATCAACACATTCTTTCAGTACTTCAGGGATTTTGTCAATTTTTAACGAAATATAAGCAGTATCTACGGGATATGGAATGTCTAGTACAGAAGGATAGCATTTCCAATCTAAGATTTTATCATATTTAGGATTAACTGGATAAAATGCGTCAGACCAAGGTGAATTTTTAAATGCTGAAAGATATAACATACTTCCAAATTTAGAATTCTCCGAGGCGCCTATTATAGTTATATGTTTGGGATAAAATAAAGTACTTAATTTTTTAAAATCCATTATTTAGGAAAAATAAAGAAAGATTATATTCTTTTTTGATGCAAGAAAATTACTCTTATTACGCAAAAAATACCTTTAAATAGTGGTTACTTAAAAATTAAACTTGAAAGAAATGTTTAAATATTTATTTTTTTTTTTTTATTATACAGAATTGTAATAATAGTCTGTTAGAGGGAACTAATAATATTCCATTAATTTTCTTTAAGTTTATAACAATTAATCAGTTTAATTACTCTGTAGTTTTGTCAATTATTAATAAGAATTGCTGAAAAAAGGAGACTAATTATGAATTTGAAAATGTCTGTAATTCAAGATTTCTGGATAATTTCTAAATCTGGATTTGTTCTATTCAATCGGGTATTTGATCCTAATATGAAAACTCAACTATTTGGAGCTTTAATGAGTGCTTTGAACTCATTTGCTGAACATGTAGTAGAAGGTGAAGGGCTCTCAAAATTTGAATTACATAATAAGAAATACTTTATAAAAAAAACAGTGAATTATATTTTCATCGCAAGTTCATTTAAAAACATTAAAGAAAAAAAAATAAAAGTAGAATTAGAAGAAATAATTAATAAATTCCTTGAAGAATATCCTGATGAGTGGTTTGAGAATTGGAATTTCGACCTTAATGTTTTCAAATCTTTCGATATTACTTTAGATGGTAAGCTTGATAATACAGTTAAATATTTTTGGAGTGGTTTTTAAATAATTAAGAAATCTAAAATTCTAAATAAGTTCCATTTTAATTAACTTTAAAATAGGCTAATTGAAAATTTACATTTTCAATTACGATATATTTTATGATTTTCATTATGGTTTTTCGTAAAAATTTTGATTTAATGTTTGAATTATGCAATTATTTAAAAAAACTTCGTCTTATATTAGTTATATAAAATAATATTTTAAAATACAAACGAATATTTAATGTGAAATTTATGGCACTTTCGGATTTATCTCAATTAGAATTATTGGAAGGGGCTCTTGGGCTAATATGGGTAATTATTGCTATTATTATAGGTGTAAAAGTTATTCATAAAGCAATAATTCTTCATAGAACCTCAGATCTACTAAGTGTGGGTGTTTGTTATGTTTTTGTTTCGTCCGCGTGGTGGGGTCTTTCCATACAGTTTATTTCTTATGGTTTTTTTGACATCCTATTGAATGAATTTACTTATCTGCTGATTTCAAATATATTCATCCCTCCTGCTTTATTTTTTTGGATTTATTCTTATTGTAAAATCCTTGATATAAAAGGTAATAAACCTCTTATTATGGTTTATAGTATATTTTGTATTTTTTGGGAAATATTTGTTATTGCAGGACTTATTATAGATACTCGATTAGTTGGTACATTAAATTCAACTTTCGATTCTTCTCATAGCATTACATTATTATTAATTATATTGATCGCTACAGGCTCATTTTTAATTACAGGATCAATCTTTGCGTACAAATCTATGAAACTAGAAGACCCAGAAGTCCAATGGAAAGGCAGATTCTTACTTCTTGCATGGATATGCTTTACGATCGGAGCTTTATTAGACGCAGCTCTTCCTCAAAATGCAATTACATTAATTATAATTCGATTAATATTAATTTCAAGTGCGATAGAGTTCTATTTTGGATTTTTCCTACCAAAAAAAGTTCTCGGGAAATTAGTAGATTAATTTATCCAATTTTCTTTGAAACTTCCGCGTATGAAGCGCTGATTCCCATGCTTCTCGTTGGAGGACTCGTTT
>JBHLLE010000359.1:0-4845 GCA_048885945.1 Candidatus Hermodarchaeota archaeon
TATGCATCTAAAAAAAAATAAGTGAATACTCCATTATATAAATCAAAAGTTTCGATGCTATATTCATTCGTCCTACATGATGTCATAGTTATTTTTCCGGAACCAGAAGCTTGGGTGGCAAAATCTCCACTTTCACATGCGTCAATCAAAACTACTTTTTGTGTACAGTTTATGTCGTCTAAGTAGCTATAAAATTCAGAATACGGGATAGTTTTAGTGGAATCATATGGAATCGCGTCGTAAGGAACAAACCGAGAATCGGGATCGGCGCAACCATGCCCTGAATATTGAATAACGAGTCCATCTTCCGGATTGAGAGAATTTTTTAGTTCAATTAATTTATTCAAAATCGATTGCTTGGTAGCAGAACTACTCGCTAAATCTTCTATATTTTCGACTGGAAAATTACAATTTTGAACGAGATGCTCTCTCATATCCCTACGATCATTAGCAGGAAATATCAGATCATTCTCATCTCCTGGATAATCTTGAATCCCCACCAGAAGTGCATGTATTTGTCTTGGGGAAAATTTAGGGGATTTTAAAAACTGAATTTGATGAGATGAATTATCATACTTCAGTAAAATGGTATCATCACTATTTTGTGAAGCGCAATAATAAATATTATGGTTTGAATCACAAGTAATATAGCTCGCTCGAAGCGGATCTTGAGCTTCATTTTGAGTGAAATTCCAATAGCACTGACCACTTTGGTTAAATTTCATTAGAACATAATATTTTCCTGCTACATATAAATTATTTTGAGAATCAAGACATAGCTGATACCCATAATACCCTTCCGGTTCGATCCAACTAATATTACTGATGTAGTTCAGATTAGTATCATAGCGAAAAATATAATGTTTTAATGACGACTCGCTAATCGTAATAAAAATGTTATCCAAGGAGTCAATAACAATATTTCCAAATTCACCATCCTGACAAGTTATTTGGTCTTCTAATTCTCCAGAATTATTTAATTTCATTAAAATAGGGTCATTATTTATGTATCCCAGCATAAAAATATAGTCCTGGGAATCAGTTACTACTTTATATCCAGTACAACCTCCCGAAACCCAAAACTTTGAGCATAACAGACTTCCCGTGGAATTATATTTTAATAACATAAAAGAAGATCCAGCATGTCCTGTAAGAATAATATTCTCTTCTGAATCTAAAGCTATACCCTCTGCGTATTCACGACCTAAATCAAATATATCTCCTGGAGGTTTATATACTTTAGACCATAAGAGAGTTCCTTCGCTATTATATTTAATGAGAAAAGCATCTGCCCTACCATTAACTGACATACTTTCTGTATACCCTGTTACGTATAAATTCCCTGAAGAATCTATAATAGCTGCTTTCGCTACATCGTCATCATCTCCTCCCCATATTTCGCTCCAAAGTAAAGTTCCATTGCAATCATATTTCAAAATAAATACATTATCCTGTCCTATCTCAGGTTCATATGATTTACTATACCCTACTACATATATATTATCAAAAGAATCAACTACTACTTCATAAGGAAATTCCCTATTAGATCCACCCCATTCCCTTTTCCATTCAGAGTCCACTTTTAAGATAAAAGAAGGTTCTAATAACTCTCGATTATCAGAAGACTTTATATGAGTATTGTTATTGGAATGGATAAAATCTTTCGAGTGTGGATTATTTGCATAATATAATGAAAAACATCCAATCGTATTTCCTAGCATTCCAAATATAAATAAGATTACGATTATTTGCTTGGCTCCCATAAATTTTTACCATTTTGATTATTATTAATATATTATCGTTTTCAATTTATATAAACAAAATGATTCTATACCTATTAAATCTCAAGTCTGAAGACTACT
Organism: Candidatus Hermodarchaeota archaeon; assembly: GCA_048885945.1. Taxonomy (GTDB): domain Archaea; phylum Asgardarchaeota; class Lokiarchaeia; order Sigyniarchaeales; family SOKP01; genus LW40-45. The sequence goes on from JBHLLE010000359.1 coordinate 1,863, forward strand.
AATTATAAGAATATTAGTATTTATAGGTATCAGAGTTATATATTTCTAAAAAAATAATAAATTCAAAAATATGCTTTATATTAAAAATGTTTTAAATTTTACACCTTCTCTTTCGCCAGGCATAACTCCAAAACCAAAACCCTTGAAAATTAAAACTTTAGGAGCATTAACGTGTTTCTGATATAGTTTTAATAATTCCTTTTGAGATAAAGTACCAATGAATTTTTTCTTTAAATTATCTTTCATACTTTAATTATTAGGAATATGAATTTTAAAATCTTCTTTTTTAATAGACTAATCATAACTATAATAGGAGGTAATTATAAGACTTTATTATAAGACTCGAGAATATGATTGTTAAAGTAAATAATATCTAAAAAAATAACAAAAAGGATCTATCGGAAAATTCGATAGTAGAAATCGAATAGATTAATATATATAGTTCATTCTTTTTACTTAATATAAATCTTAAACTCGTGATTATAAAAAAAGAGAAATAAAATGACAGAACCTTTAATTAATGATGGTATAGAGATTCCAGCAATGAGGACTTTTTTAAGTGTTAAGGCTCAGAAGGAACAAGGTAAGCCCGTTTTTGGAATATATTGTTGCTATGCTCCATTAGAACTTTTTTGGGCTATGAATGGAGTTGTAGCTGGTTTATGCGGTACATCTCAAAAACCAATCTCTGATGCTGAAGCACATTTACCTACAAATTTATGCCCTATGGTAAAAGCTAGTTATGGTTTCGTTATAACAGACACTTGTCCATACTATAAAATGGCAGATGTTATCGTTTGTGAGACAACTTGTGATGGGAAGAAGAAGATCTTTGAATTGATAAAAGATAAAAAGCCAACGCATATTATGGAACTTCCAATAAGTCAAAATAATGAATTAGCTTTAAATCATTGGATAAAAGAAGTTAACATGTTAAAAAAATGGCTTGAAAATAAATTTAATATTATAATTACGGATGAAAATCTTGAAAATTCTATAAAAGAAGCTAATCATCGACGAGAGTTAATTTTAGAGGCTTATGAATATGCAAAATATCAACCAACATACATAACTAATAATGAAATTACTGAATTATTCGGTTATGCTTTTTATGAAGTAGGGGAAAAAGCAGAAATATTTCTTAATAATGCTCTTGAAAAACTTGAAAAGCGTAAAAAAGATAGATGCTTTATGGCATCTAATGATTCTCCAAGAATATTAATGGCTGGTTGCCCAATTGCTGGAGATTCTGAAAAAGTCTATAAAATTATTGAAGAAGCTAATGCTTCTATTGTAGTATCCGAAGCATGTAGTGGGATTAAACCAATTTTGGGAAAAATTGAAGAGAATACTGGAGATCCCTTAAAAGCTATTGCTGAACGATATTTTAACATACCATGTTCAATTATGTACTTGAACAAACGCCGTCTTGACCAATTAGACTATCTTATTAAAGAATTTAAACCAGATGTAGTTATTGAAATAATTTTGATTGCTTGTCATACGTATAATATTGAATCTCACACTATTGAGAAACATGTAACTGAAAAACACGGACTTCCATATTTAAGAATTGAAACCGACTATTCTCAAGGTGATATTGAGCAAATAAGAACTAAAATAGAAGCAGTTTTAGAAAATATAAATCCTAATTTAAAAACTAAAATGGAACAAAAAGTATAAGGAGGTTAAAAAATGGAAACGCTATTTAATGACGATATTGAAAATCCTATGATTAGATATTTTAATTATATAAAAGAACAAAAAGAAAAAGGGAAACCCGTTGTTGGGGTATATTGTTGTTTTGCCCCCCTTGAAATTTTCTGGTCAATCGATGCAAGTGTTGCCGTCTTATGTGGTGCATCTGCTGATCCAATTACTGCTGCTGAAGAGGATTTGCCTGTGAATATATGTCCTCTTGTAAAATCAAGTTATGGATATATTAAAACAAATACATGTCCTTTTAATAAACTATCAGATGTAGTTGTTGCTGAAACTACTTGCGATGGAAAAAAAAAAATGTTTGAATTAATTCAAAATAAAAAACCCACTTATATTATGGAACTCCCAGTGATGCCTGGAAAGGATGAATCTTTCAATTTTTGGTTGGAAAAAGTGAATGATGTTAAAAAGTGGACTGAACAACAATTTAATATAACTATTACTAAAGAAATGATAGAAAAAGCCATTAAAGAGGCAAATTATAGGAGAAATCTTGTTTTGCAAATATATGAGTATCTAAAACCACATCCACCTTATTTAACCAATAATGAGATGATTGCATTAAACGGATATGCATTTTATATTACTGGTAAAGCTGCTGAGGTTGCTATAAATTATGCTCTAGAAGCTCTTAAAAAAAGAAGATTAAACAATAATACAGTCACTTCCGCTCAAGCTCCAAGAATTTTAGTTACTGGTAGTCCCGTAATGGGAGCAACTGAAAAAGTATATAAAATAATTGAGGAATCTGGAGGTATCGTAATTGTTTCTGAAGCATGCAGCGGAATAAAACCCCTATTAAGACCTGTTGAGGAGGATACTGGAGATCCTATAAGAGCATTAGCTCGTAGATACTTTGAATTTCCTTGTTCTGTAATGGCAATGAATACATATCGACTTGAACAATTAGATTATTTAATTAAAGAATTTAAACCAGATGCTGTTGTAGAAATTGTATTAATGGGATGTCACACATATAATATTGAATCTTATATCATTCAGAAATATATTACAAGAGAACAGGGTTTACCTTATGTTAAATTAGAAACAGATTATTCTCAGTCTGATCTTGAACAAATTAGAACTAAAATACAAGCAATATTAGAAACAGCATCTCTAAATAAAAAATTTTCTGCCAAAACATAAAAATAAATTTAAAAAAATCATAAAAATTTAATTAAATATTTATTCTCATTAATGATGAATAATTAAATCATATAAAGATTATAGTAGTTCCCAAGAATTTTAACTAATTTTTTAG
>JBHLLE010000360.1:0-2573 GCA_048885945.1 Candidatus Hermodarchaeota archaeon
TGAAGTGGCATATTAGTAAACTATAAATATACTTTACACTTACATGTTTAAATCATATTTATTATATGTTATATAGTTGCTATGAGTTTTTATAGAGCTCAATCCACAATTCTATTAGCAGATTTTGTACAACCTCATCATAGGAGTAAAGCAAATTCCATTATAAATATGATGAATGCGTTGTCTATTGTTGTTGCTGCTGTTATTAGTTTATTTTTAATTGATATACCAGGAATAGGGCTTCAGATAGCATTTATAACAGTTTCAATTCTAATGATTATATCTTTAATAGTATTAATACTGACTGTTAACGAAAATGAAGCTTATGCCTATAGACTAATAATTCAAAAAGAAGAACAAGCGGGCGAAAAGATTAAGGAGAAGAAAGAAAAAGTTAGTTTATCGGGAAGTTTTAAGGAAGTTATGGCAGAAAAAGATAAAAGCACAATAATTATGCTCTTCGTAATATTTTTTATGTCTGTGGGTTGGGCTGCTTTAAATACGTTACTCTCTTCTTATGGAGTTAATCATCTGCATCTATCGAGAGGACAAGCGGGAGGATTAATTATTTATGGTGCAATTACGTTTTTAATTTCTGCTTATCCTTTGGCAATATTAGCTGAAAAGTATGGAAGGAGATTACTCATTAAAATAGGTTTGAGTATATTTACTAGTTGTTTAATAATCGCTTTTTTCTATCAAAATGTGATATTTTTATCAATTATGATTGCTTTAATAGGGATTGGATACGCTTGTGTTATTGTAAATACTGTAGTAATAATTTGGGAACTATCTCCATCTGAAAAATCGATTGGAACATATACAGGGCTTTATTATGTGTTTTTCTTTTCAGCTGAAATATTTGGACCAGGTCTTGTTGGTTTAATGACGGATTTTACAGGCTGGAACTACTTTCTTTTAAATGGTGCTTTATTTATGTTGATTTCATTAATTTTAATATTTTTTGTGAAAAGAGAAACAGCTGAGCTAACAGAAGAAGAAAAATTGGCTAAACAGAAAGCGATTCAAGAACTTAAATAATTCACTAAATTTTCTTTTTATTTTTTAATCTTGATTCTAATATCTCTGCTCTTTCAGCTAGAATTTCTTTAATTATTCTATGATCTTCTTCAAAATACCTTAACGCTAAGAACCAGAGGATAATGCCTGGGATAGCAATAATTCCGATTAATAAAGCGATTAATTGATAATCATAACCTGTAAAAAAAATAAGGAATCCAGCAATCAATGGACCTGCTCCAAAACCAATTGATTCCAATAATCTATTCCAAGCAACTATTTGGCCTTGCGCTTCTGGTAAATTGATCTCTTGTAATACGGGAGGTTGATTTATTTCATATAACGATGAAATTGCTCGTGAACTTAGGTGAATAATCCCAAAAGTCCAAATTACTGGAAATGAAAAAAGTAAGCTAAGATCTTTTCCTTCTTCAATACTTAATTTTGGTAAAGGCAAAAAGAAAATAAAAACAAAAGAAATAGACCCAATAATTAACGCTAAAATCATAAAATAAAGTCTAACTATAATTTTTTCATTAGCTAATTTATCAGATAACCTTGCCAATAGTATTTGACCTATGAGTCCACCCGATAACCCAAATATAGCGAGAAAAACGCCTGTAGCAAAAGGTGAAATATTATGAGGTGGTGTTTGGAGGTAGGGAAGGATTAAAATTGTTAAACTCCCTAAAAATACACTGGTAAAAATACCCTCAACCAAAGCTACTAGGTTAGTCTTACTTAACATGGTCTTTTTCATCATTTTTTTGTCAATTTTAAAATCATATTGAATGGAACCATCTGCGAGAATATGCGTTAGCTCGTCTCTCTGAGCACCTCTTTTAGGTTCAGGTATTTTAATAATCATAATTACTCCTAAAATAATAAGGGCTAATCCATTACATATGAAAAATATTCTCCAATAACCAATTTGAATTAATAGACCAGAAATAACGAACCCGATAAGTTGAAAGGAATTTCTAAATATTGAATGTATTCCAAAAAATCTTGAACGTTGTTTTTTAGGAACAATATCATGGGAAAGAGAAGCAACATTAGGATAATTTCCTCCCCCAAATAAACTATATATAGTACTAAAAAGATAAAAGTACCACCAAGTTTCCATTCCCTTGCCTACTGTTGCAAAACTCAACATGATTAAACAAAAACCTCTAAAGATTGCAACCATGAAAAGAATTCTTATACGATTAACTTTATGACTGTCAATAAATCTGCCAAAAATCATTCCTGATAATGAAACCCCCCACAACATAGATGTGATAAGAATACCCATCTCAAGTGCGTGAAATGGCTCACCAGGCCAAAAAAGAGAAGATAATGGAACGACTAGAATGTAAATTCCACTAAAACCCATAGAAAATAATCCTGTTAATATATAAATAGGCCATAAAAGATTAAAAAGTGGAATTTCTGTGTCTTTATCTTCATTTTTAGGCATAATAAAGAAAATTAGCTATGAATCTATCTATATTAGATAAAATATATTGTATGTTTTTAATATATTGAATTGAATTTTAGTAGATAAAGATGAT
>JBHLLE010000360.1:2583-4838 GCA_048885945.1 Candidatus Hermodarchaeota archaeon
AGATTTAATATAGTAAGTTTCAGAATCATATATATTAATTAAATAAAAAAAAGAATTAGTTAAGTTTTATTTTTCAAAGCTATTACTGTGTTTCTCGATAATAAAAGTAGATATTTACTGCTGATAAGTAAATCAGAACAACTATAGCAATAATGTCATTTAAAAATGAAACTGATGTTGCTGGAATAGTGAAAATACTCCAAATATTTACAACCAACATCAAAACGACCCAGATTATAGCAATCTCCCAAAATATCTTTGCTTTTTCAATATCCTGTCGATTTATAGATAGGATAGAGCCAATTCCAAGAACCAAAATAGAAACCCCAAGTTGCCGCCATGTAATAGGAGAGTAAATATCTCTTACCATGGCATCTGTATATTGCGCATATATATCAGGTATCGCGATAAATAAAAAAGCATAAATAAAAGCGATAATTGCGTTAATAAAAAATACAATCTTTGTTGGTTTAGATAAATCTGGCAATTTTAATTAATCAACTCTTCTTTAAATTAATTTTTATATTGGAAATCTTTAGACAAAGATGTAAAATAATTTAAGTAAAATAAAAATAAAAACATTTTCACAAATAAGTCGAATTGATACTAAAATTCAATATAAAATAAAAAAAAATTGATTATTTAACAAATTCCTTGTAATAGAAAAAAGCATTCAGGAGTAAGATAAATATTAACAAGATGCTATTAACCAAAGTAAAAATCCAATAAGTTGGAGATATAGGAATAAAAATTAATTCCCAAAGCGTCAAAGCTGTTATGATAGCAATCCACAACACTGCTAGCTCAAGAACCAATTTTATCTGTGACATGTCCGCTCTCTTTAAAGAAACTAAAGCCATTATTCCAAGTACAAGGAGAGTGGCTCCAAACGCTCTCCAATAGTAAGGATCGTAAGCAAACGAATCAACCATACTCGCGTAAATCTCCGGTATTATTAAGTAAAAGAACATAAAAACAAAAGTCACTATAGAATCGAAAATTAACAACAATCTCAATTGTTTTGACATTTCTGACATTTTAATCATTTTAAATATTTATTTGAATTTGGTGTATTTAAAATAAATTTAGTTAATATTTAGCTAATTTAGCATTTATAAATTTCTTTAAATTATTGATAAATTTGTCTAGAAATGAATAAAACTATATCAACTTTCAATATATGTATCTTATGATGTCTTAATCCAGATATTTATTCAATTAAGTTTTCTATAGCTTCTGAAATTTTAGGTGTTATATGATGTTCAATACCGCAACTCAATTCTTCTACTAAAGAGCTATCTTGTATTTTAAGAACATTTTTGAAGAATTTTTTTAGGATTTCATAATTAGTTAGCGTGTCTTCAGCAATTTCTTTTCCTTTCAGAGTAAGCCTAATTGATTTTCGAGGAGACCATTTTATTAATCCATTCTCTTTCAATTTATACAACATATTTGTTACCGATGCTGGTTTTATTGCTAAATATTCAGAAATCTCTGAATTAGAGCACCACCCTCCTCGATTTTTTTTTGAGATTAGATATATCGCTTTCAAATAATTCTCATAACTTTCTTGAATATCAGACATTGTTGATTTAGCTCTTTAAATTATATTTATATGAATAAAAAAAATTACTCGGATTTAGACTCTAATTCTGCGATTCTTTTTGCGATATCATTAATAGCATCCGTCATACCTTTCATCTCCGCTTCTAAATAATCTTTTTCTTGCTTTAACATATTTAATTGACTTTCTGGAGTTGTTGGAGGCATGTATGCAGGAGTAGGTACTAATGGAGTACTATATACGGGAGCACTATATCCCCATATTCCCTCATAACCTCCCCATCCTCCTTTCCGCCAACCAAGTCCTCTACCATATCCAAACCATTGTCCTCTGCCTCGTCCAAATTTTCTTCCTAATCCCATTCCAGGACCCTTAGTATATCCAGGAGTATCATATCCCGCACAATACCCAAGGGCTCTTCCTGTTCTAGGTCCTAATCCTCCAGGACCTGTTCCATCTCCACCTGGCATATTTATTTCTCCATCTCTTATTTGTTATTTTTATTATTTATATTCAATTCTTTCTATACTAGATATATTATTTTACCTATTTAAGTATTATGAATATTTATTCAGAAAAAAAATAGGGATGTTAGTAGAGCAATTGAGAAATTAATTCTCTTAATAATGAATATGAATAATTATTCAATACAATAATGAATTTTCAAGTATAACAAAAAGAACTCTTTTTT
>JBHLLE010000361.1:0-4830 GCA_048885945.1 Candidatus Hermodarchaeota archaeon
TAAATAAGAAAAAATTAAACGAATGAAGTTAGAATATTCAAGATATTTTTTAATTATTAAAGAAAATTAGGAATTTATGTAAAAAATAATTACATTTTTTATTTAATATATCTATTAAATATTAATTTTTGATGAAGAACATAAACAAATCAAAATTGATTAAAAAACCAATACTAAAAACTCAATATATTCAAACTAAAGGTTCACTTAATGCGTTAATTTTATTAAGATTATTTTCATTTTATAAATTCCTTAATAGTTAAGCATCTTGAACCAATTCATAACTTTGAGTTATTTGTTTTCTCTTAAAATTTTTTAATAAAAAGAATAAAATTAGCTAATGCATTTGAACCATTGCTATTTCTTCAAAAAGTATGCGATTTATAATTATCCTATCTTTTTCTTTAATCATATCGTGGGGTGTGATTATTGTATCAACATACATATCTTGTCTTTCTGGATGACGTTCTACTTGTTCAAGAATCATAATATATTAGTCTAATTGGGATTTTCTCTTTATCATATATCATCAATTTATCATATTTAATTTTTACTCTTTTTCAAGCGAAAAAAATGAATTTTATGTGCTTAAAGTTATAAATTAAAACTTAAAAAATGGGAATAATAACTTTATAAAAATCATAATTAACCTCAATTCTAAAAAAATGAATTAAAATTTTGTTCATAATTCCAAAAAAATGCATATAATTGATGTGTATAAATCCTTCGTAGTTTAACACAATCAAATAGAAAACATGTCTTCTAATTTCCGTATTTCGTTTGACTTTCTTGACTTTTTCCACGTTATTTTCTTAATTTTAAATTCTTCGATTACATTTTCAAATTTTTCTAGATTTTTTAGAAGATGTTCTCCTTTTTTCCTTAAAAATTTCTCAAATTTCTTGAAATTATCTTTTAAATCTAATGCTTCTAAGAATTTAAGTTTTAAAGGTTTATTTTTTACTATTTCACTTAAATCACTTGAAAATTCTCGAAATGTACTTGTATTTCCATTCCAGCCATCGTTTTCAAATATTTTCTCATACTTAAGGTTGAATTTTTCTTCTATTTCATTACTAATTTCTTTTATTTTATGATGATTGTTTTTATCATTGCAACATATTGTTACAAATAACAAATGCTTCGAGAATTTAAAAAATACTTTTCTATTGGAGAATTGAATATTTTGAATTTCATCAGTAAACGTCTCTCTTGCAAAAGATAATAATGCTGCTAAGAAAGCGCCAACCATATCAGTAGAGATTCCTTCTTTAGTAAAATCAAGATAATTCTCTTCAAATATACAAATCCCTGAGCGTCTTTCAAGAATCCATAAACTTTCTATTATGTATTCCGTGTCTTCCATAGTTATTCTTCTTAAAAAAAAATACATAGACTATATCTGTATTTAATTAAAAAAATTCCAACAATTTTAACTTAAGCATTTGCTTAATTAGCCTATTTGATATTAATATGAAAAATAAAATAAGAAAAATTATAATATCTCTGGAGTCCAGAAATTACATATTTATTCTTTAAAAGAAGATTTTAATTATTGTAACAAATCTAGATATGGTTTCACTTTTCTTTTATTCTCTTCGCCTTTAATATTTTCCAGAATTATTTTAGCTAATTCTTTTTTCTTCTGGAAATAGATTTTCATTACTTCTTCTTTAGATTTTCTGGGGTATCTTAAAGATAAGGCGTAATCCCTGTTCGGACATCCACCTCTCCTCATGCAACAATATGAAAAAGAACCAAAACACACGTATTTCGAATCCCAGTCATTAGTTTTCGAAAATTTTTCCTTGATTTCTATAAATTCCTCAGATGTCATCCCTAATTCATTTAAAGTCTCGTCTCTTAGACATTTATACGCAAAAGTCAATGAATATCCAGGTTTGCAACAAAATGTTAGTGCGCGATAATCACCTCCCATACATATAGGTACAGGAGCATTTTTCTCCCAACCTGGTAAGTCTCGTATCTTCTCTTTCTGTAGCATCTTAATTTAAATACTAATTATTGAGTTCTTAGTCTTATCCCTTATTGTATAAGTAAATAAATCAATTGTTATTAAATTTCCACTTTTTTTATGATAAGATACGAAAAAGAATCACAAATAATCTATGTTAAAAATTTAAAGGAGGGCCTCGGGCGGGAATTGAACCCGCCTTTCCCCGGCACAAGACCAATCCCGTACCTCTAGGGATTCACAATGAGGAATCTAGTACAAGAAACTTGATTTGTCCCCAATACTGACCACTATACGACCGAGGCCAATGCCTTTGTAATATTTAAAATGAATTAGAAATTATAATTTTCTAAACTAAAAAAATTTTATCTTACTTCCTATTTTTCGTCTGACTCAATATTTTTCAATAGATAATTAAAAAATTGTTCTATTGCATTCTCCAGAGTATCAGAGTTATCAACGACGAAATCGGCTTCTGGAAGCTTTTGATGCGTCCTGGCTCTTTCAATTCTTTCTTCCAAGCGTTTTCCGCTTTCTCTTGCTCGATCTTCTATTCTTTTTTTAGTAATTTCGAATGGCACTTCAATAAAAATAACTTTAATATTGGAATAGATTTGTCGAGCATTTTCGATTATTGTTCTACTTACATTTATTATTACTGGATGACCTTTTTTTAACCATTCATCAATTTCAATTGGCACTCCATAATCCAATTCATAAATATGCCATTTTAATGCGAATCTACTATTCTTCTCCATTTCTTTAAATCGATCAGGAGAGATAAAGATATTTTTTTCAAATTCAGAAGATTCTCTGGTGATATATCTCTTTGGTATGTGAATCTGTTTAAGAGTTTGCGGAAATTTATTTACCACTCCTGTAATTATTGAATCTTTTCCAGAGCCAGAGTTTCCGACCACTAAAAATAAAGTTCCAAGGTAATCTTTTTTCATTTTAATTCTAAATTTGTATAGGTTCTAATTTAACTATTTAAATTATAAGGAATATTCAAATAAAACTCTTTAAATATACTAATGAAAAAATAAAAAAAAAAAGAGAATTAAATCCTTTCTATTTTTTAAGTAGTATTTCTGCAACTTTATCAGGTAATAGAAATCCGAATAGATAGAATATTGAGCTTGTTATTAATATTAATCTTGCGATAATCAATGTTATAGGCGTTAAGTCTAAAACTGCGTCCATCAAAGCTCCTGCTGTAAATAATATAAAAGCAAGTAAGAGGATTTTTCCTTTTAATTTCACTTTTGGGTCCTCTGATTTCATTGAATTTCTTGAAAATATAATTCCAGTTATTAATGCTACCACTACAGCTAGTACTTGGAAAATCATTACAAAAAGTTTAGGTTGAGCGTAAAAAGTACCTATTATTTCTGCGATGTTACTCGGATCTACGATTAAGAAATAGATCACATAAATTTCGTAAGGAATGTATATAATTGTAAATAGTATTAGCAATTTCTTTGTCAGATCAGGGTAGGCAAGTTGAGTAAAAGAATAGATCCAGCACAATATTGCAATTGGAACAAATGCATTTCCAACAAATAAATATACCACAGGATCAAGAGTCTGTTGTGTAAGAAGAATTGAGAGGAATGAAAAACCACTTCCCCACCATGGAGAGGAAATAAATATCCATGACAATCCCACAGTAATGTATTCCTTTTCTTTAAATGTGAAATATTTCAAGAGAATCCTTACTCCAACTAGAATTGAAATTATTATAAAAATCAAGGTAAAAGTACCATGGACTAATTCCAGTTGGTCTAAATCTTCAATTCTCATTCTTTCTCCCTTCTTAATAAGAGTATAGATATGATTATTATATAGAGAATTACTTTCTTAACTATATAATTGTTTCTTTTTTTGAGTGGACTGTAGAAAAGAATTTTTAGAATAAATAAAATATTAAAAAAAAATTGGATTTTTAAGAGTAATTACCCTTTTAAATATTCATTATTTAGAAAATCCTTTTAATTTGTGATTTTCTAAAGAAGCATTCTCCTAATTTGCCTGAATAAATATTTTATTATTAATTAAAAAAAAATTATAGATTCTACAAATAAGATTTTTAAGATTAAGTAGTGTTATTAATCTTACAAGACTTTTTTATTTCTACTATTAATAAAAAATAATTTGATCGTAAATGGCACATAGCAATTTAGGAGAAAATTCGATTGAAGATATCCCGGAGAGTTATCAGCGCTATTTAGATGAAATTTACGATATTGCTAAGACAAAAAAAGGCGGTTGGGTTTCGAACAAAGAACTTGCAGAACACTTAAATGTTAAACCGGCAAGCGTATCTGGAATGTTAGAGAAATTAAAGGAAAAGGATTTAATCAAATGGGAACCTAGAAAATCAATCCGATTGACAGACATAGGAAAAAAAATTGCTATTCAATTAGGTCAAACTCATAAACTTTTAAAAATATTTTTTGAAAAAGTATTAAAAATAAAGGATAATGAATTGACAGAGAGGCTATCCTGCGAAATTGAACATCATATAACTCAAGAAGTACAAAAATCTTTAAAATTATTTTTAGATAATTATTTAGAATAATTTAACTTACTATACATAATATCTTACTTTTTTAAATTTTTAAACAAAATCTTGAGAGGAAAAGAAATGTCTGAAGAGTTGCAATCTAAAATAACGAGAATAAAAGATAATTTTAAAGATTTTAATAACTACATTGAATTAGGGAATTTCAGAAGCTTTTTGTTATTTACCTTAACCAGTCAGATACCGACAAACATTTTAGCTCAAATTGGTCTAGGAGGGAGCAGAGAAGTAATAAATCTTCCCTATAGTCCACTATTTAAGATCTATTACC
>JBHLLE010000362.1:0-4829 GCA_048885945.1 Candidatus Hermodarchaeota archaeon
CCTAACATTGAGAGAAAATTTATCCTTTTAGAATTTAGTTTTGAAAAATATCCGTCAAGAAATTCTAATATAAATTCATCTTGATTTAAAAAGTTTCCAAAAGGAAGCATATCTCCCCCGTTAATTACAATATCAGGTTTTAATGATTCAATTATCTCAATAAATCGATTATATTTCCATTTAATCCCATGGCAATCTGTCACGTAAAGTAATTTCATTATATATCAAATTGATAGATAATAAATAAATCCTCAGAATGAATTTTAATTCTAATTTAAATAAGCCTATCATGTGTTTTAAAAAATTAAGTTATAAATTTAAGAATTTTTTCAAAGTTAATTTAACCGTTAAAAACTTAACCTACACAGATTTTATATATCATAACCTCAACTTATAATAATGAATAAAAATTCCGTAATATAACAAAATTCTATAATGAAGGTCGATATTTTAAAAATGAATGCAATTGGTATAGTAATGCTATATGATAGAAGAGAAGGAGCTCCAGAAGATATTTCGAAACAATTTTTTGGAGAAAATATTTCTCTTGTCACGGAGAACTTAGTAAAACAGAACTTAATTGAATTACCCGCCTTAAAGGAAATTATGGATTCTAGATCAATCTATTGGGGAGGGATTAAAGAAAATTTCGAAGAAATTCTTGAGAATAATGAGGCGATAGGAAAATTAGCTTGGAAAGTGTTTAAAGATCAAGCGGGAAAGGACGCTTCTGATGAGGTTAAAAGTTTAATTTACGACGGAACTAAAGTACCTTGGAAATTTATATTAATGGCGTGTGTCTTATACGAGTGAGAATGGATTGATGTTTAATTAATTTCATTATTATTTAATTTTCAGCTAATAAGTTGGAGAAATTTTTGAATCGACTTCTTATTATTTTGAGATTCCTTTTTTATTCTAGCCTCGTAATTATTCCTTTCTATAAGCCAATATAAAGAATAGTATTCAATTTTCTTTTTAAAATCGTTGTTTACGATATTATGATTATTATAACCCTCATAAAAAGAATTAGTAAGATTTGGTTGGTTTAATAGATTTAAATCTAAATACAAAATTTTAACAAAATCTAAGGCTCTTACGCCAACACCCCAATTATCAAAATCAATTATGCCATTAATAGTGATTTTAGTATGATCCTCTTTTACTATGATATTTTTACTGTGAAAATCATTGTGTAATAAAACAGGTTCTTCGTCGTCTTCAATTAAAGATTCATTTTTTTTAAAAAATCTACTTATTTCTTCAATATTTTCTATTTTATTAGTTCTAGCTTCTTGAATGTGAGTCTGTAATTTTCTGTTAAACAGATCGGACCAGTTTTTTACCTCTTTTTTTCCAATGTCTTTAACGGTTTCATAAAAAGAATTAAATTTGATAGTATGAATTTTTCCTAACATTTCTCCTAAATTTCTAAATAAATTAACAAATTTAGTGGTACTTAAGTTAAAATTAAAACTATCCGTTAAATTCTGCCGTAAAATTGTATATAGAGGTTTTCCACGAATGTAATTTTGTACTGAATATATATATGGAATCAATTTTTTCGTCTCATCGTAATATATCAAATTTGCGACGGGAATTATTGGAGGATTTTGTTTATCAAAAATATATGTCCCTGTTTGATTTCTTAATAAGATATCTATTTTTTCTTCAAGTTTTGAAGAAAAAGGATAAAGTGCTCCGTCTAATAAGGGAAATAATATTTTTTCTTTTACAATGTTTTCAAATAAAAACAATTTTGAGGTTCTAAATCTAAATATGAGTTGAGAATTTTCAAACTTCGTTCTATAAATAGTATTGTAAGTGCCATCAATCGGTCCAATGATTTTTTTAATTTTACCTTGTTTAGTTAAAATATCAACTTCAGAAAACATTTCTATAAGATCGTTTAAATCAAATAACTCTTCTTTAGTTAAAGAATATAATTGATAGATATTTTTTTGATTTAAAAGATAATTCGTTGTTGCTTTAATTCTTGTTTTCGTAATATCGTCTAAATCTCTATGCAAGTCTGGACTTATGTTAAATAATTCATCAATTGGAGTCTTAATTATATCTTTATAAAGTTGTAAAAATGCGTATTTTAATCCACGTTGTATTTTACCTTCCTCTATTTTAAAATCATATATTTTCTCGATTACATCGTTTAATTGCTCTTGTAATTTATGTAATTCTAAGATGTTATCTACAGAAGCCGCATCGTATAATTTTGAGCAAATATTTACTAAATTTGCTATGCTAGGTACAAGTCCTGAGAATTTTCTTAATTCTATAGGGATTAGTTGAAGAAAAAGTGAAAAATTAGATTCATTACCACAAAGTACAGAGAATTCGCTACTTAACATCTGAATATATGCTTTATAATTATTAATCTTATTCGATGCATCCTTGATCCCCTTCAAATTTGAAAAAATAACTAAATCTTTAACGATGTTAGGATCGATTTCGTTTCCCTTAAACAATTCAGGATTATGATATAAATATATTGGATTTTTAATACTTAATGAGCTTAAAATATTCTCAAAGTGATGTTTTAGCTCTTCTTTTGTTACTTTTAAGGAAAATGGGGGTGCTATGAAAAAGTTAATTTTGTTATATTTTTTTCCTAGAAGTTCAATCTGTTCAATAATATTTTCAACTTGATTTCCAAAAGTACCTAAGAAGAGGGGTATATCGCTATTAATTTCGTACATTAAATTAATATACTTAATTTTCTCTTCTAATTTATCTGAAAAAAATATTCCTTCCCCTGTAGTTCCAAAAAGATATATAGCTTTCGCACCGTTCAATAAAACATGCCGAATTAAAATTGAATTTAATTCAATATTTATCTCTTTATTTCTATTAAAGAAAGTTAACGAAGGTACGAGTATGCCATTTATCATAAAGAATTGATTATCTTTGCTTTTTTAATAAGAATAGGAATTAAACCACTTAATTTTTTTAAAATCAACCTAAATATTAATAGTTTCCTCTATTTTTAAAATTAAGATCTCGTAAACAGAGAGATATCTCTTTCAATCTTTAGTATAACAGAACGCAACTATAAGGTAGAAAGAATTTAATAAAATTAATTAACCTTTATTTGGTTAAATTAATTCAAATAGTATATTTGCATTTCTTTAAGATGGACTTGTTAACAAAGAGATAAAAAAAAAGATTAAAAAAATATACTTTCTATTTTCTAACGCATTTTAACCGCGCCTATTAAAACTATAATAGTAGCTATAGCACCTATATAAAATCCTACAGCAAGTCCCCACGTAAGACTTCCATGAGTTCCGTAATAAATGCTATATTCGTCTCCAGATAAAAATTCCAAAAAATTAAGAAACCTCCCAAAATCTTCCCACTCTGATAGAGCATATAAAAAAAGTCCAATCCCTGCTATCATCATAATGGCACCTATAAGTCCAAAACTTTTATTTTCCATTGCTCCACTTAAAATCGCTATGATTGATCCTAGTAAAAATACCACACCAGCAACAAGTCCAATATTACCTAAAATTTGGTGATCGTCAGAATATCCAAAAGCGTTAATAGTATAGGTTCTTTCAAAACTCCAAATTTCAAATGTAACTTGCCACCACGCCCCCAATGATTCGGATAAGTAATACGATAATACAGAAAAAAGACCCATCAGACCTCCTAAAATAACTACTATTTTAATTGAATCATTACGACCCATTTTTATCCGCCTTTAATTATATTTTTTTTTTGTATTAACTTTATTGAAAATCGTCTAGTAATACATATTTAGGATAAAATACATTTAAAGATTTTTAAAAATGAAATAGAGCATTATTTAGCACAATTCCTTAAGATAATAAGTTATTTTAAATAATTAGAAACTTTTAAAACGTTAAGTAAGGAATTTTCTTACTATTTCTCCTCTTGGTTCTACTTCTTCAAATATTATTGCTTGAAAGGAATATATCTTTGTAGATTTTTCTTTCCATGCGTCTAACGAAAGCCATGCTTTTTGACATGTATGACTTAGGAATTCTTCAACTGACCAGTTTCTATCGTGTTCTATTGGGACTTGTGGGAGAAGTAAACCTCTTCTCATTCCTTTTTCAGCTATTAATCCATCTCTTCCAATAATAATTTTATCAAGGTATTCTTTAGGAGTGTTTACTTCAATGAGTTTAGGCGGAGTAAGTATAGAAACTTCAATCACAATTTTATCCATTTCTTCGAGATTAACTGAAGGAAAACGGGGGTCTTCTAATGCAGAACTAATTGAAACTTTATGTATAACATCGTATAATGAATAAGTCGGTTCTATATAACCTATACAACCTCTTAGAGGATTTCCAGCAACATTGTAAGTATTTAAAGTTACAAATGCTCCATATTTATCTCCAAACTTTTGTTTAATACTTTCAGGAACAATAATTCTTCTATTTTCTTTTAAGTAGTGTTCGATATTATCTCTTGCAAATCTTATTAGTAGCTCCCCATCTTCAGTGGTAAAAATATCTTCTTCTGTCATAAATTTGGGCTTATAATTTTGTAGAGTTAATATTTATTAGTATAATTGAAGTTTTATATTTTTCATAATCAAAATTTTATTACTTAATTCTAATTAATATTTTACCTGTTGGTTCATTTAATTCGTTGTTTATTTCAATTCCTCTGAGGAATACTTTCCAAATTTTTATTTGTGTTTTAAAATTGTTAAAAGGAGAGTATTTTGCTTTAGATTTAAATTGATTTGGATTTATTGAGTAGGTAGATACTCTCTCAAGGATCAGAAGATCAGCATCATAACCTTCCTTGATATATCCTTTACGATAAAGCTTAAA
>JBHLLE010000363.1:0-4827 GCA_048885945.1 Candidatus Hermodarchaeota archaeon
TTTTGCTCACAATCGGAATCTTCTATACAGTCATATCTCATGCAAATGTGATTCTCACAATAAGTGATATATGTTGTGATTTTATTCTTTAACAATTAGATTGCCCTCAATGATTAGATTAATACCTTTTTCTTTTAATTTATCTGCGTGTTCAAATATAATCTGCATTAACATTCTCTGACTAATATCTAATGTATTAGCTAAAAGTTGAGCATCTATAGATGTTTTAATCTTACTTGAATAGGAGATTAATTTTTTAATCTTATCATCTAAAAATTTATTTTTGTCTTTAATTTCGATTTCTCTACTTACTTCTTCTGTCTCAATCCCGTATTGTTCTTTTAATATATTTGAATTTGACATTATCCATTGGTTCACAATTGTACGAATAGTTTCAGATTTGGATTTATTCCTTTTATTTGCCATCATACTAATTACTGTTTCGTCAAAAAGATCTAGACTAACGGTAATTCTGGGTAATCCAGTTGATTCAGAGGGATTAGATGGCATTTTTAAAAATTAGTGACGACAAAATTCTTTTTTCTAATTATTTGAAGATTTTTCAGTTATTTAAAGTTACTGTTTTTATGATCCTCTAATGCATCACTAACGATGCATTTATATATCCTCATGACATACTAGTATTATTGAGGAAATATCTAATAAACGATATAAAATACTCAAAAAAAGGTTAGGTGTGTAAAATGGTGGAATCAATTGTAATAAATCAAGAGTTAATACAAACCAAAGATCAAATTATTATCGATTTACTTAAGGAAGGGAAAGAATTTCTAAAGTTAAAGAGTGCAAACCCAGATCTTATTATGGATTCAATCTCAATTATATATAAGTATTTAAAAAAAAAAGAAAAAATTCCTAATAATATATATAAATTATTCACAGCAGCATATTATATCATTTCCAGACATCCCTTATCATTTCCCGCTCATGAATCAAAAAAAAAGTTCTGTTGCCAATTTGGAATTGAATTAAGCTCTTTAGAATATTCAGTTAATAAATTAAGAGAAAAACTAAATATTAGAAAAATATTAGACGATAAAAATTATCCCTACTTTATTGAAACTGATACCGATATAGCTTACAAACTAATGAAAAATATAATTAAAAACGAAGTAGATAACAAAATGATGAATTTCTTATTAAACAGTCAACCTGTTAATTCTCAAATCTTGTGTGAAGAATTAATAACGCATATAATCTTTGAAATGAAATTGTTTCCAGAAGAGCTTTTCAGACAGTTTTATGAATTAGTTTTTGAGCTTGTTGAAGATCTTCTTTCTAAATATTATGCATACATTGATTTGCAGAATTCTTGCTTTATTTAACTCTTTTTATTATTTAATTTTGGATAATAATAATAAATTTTTATTAAAATTGGGGTTTCTTGTCTTGCCAAGGAGTAATTTCTTCGAATGCTTTAGAGACTTTTAAAACCGTCAATTCATCATAGCGTCTTCCAATAATTTGCATCCCTATGGGTAGTCCATCAGAAGAAAATCCACAAGGAATCGAAGCAGCAGGAAGCCCTGTCATATTAAATGGATAGGTATAACAAGCAAAACCAATAAAAGAAACTCCTCTTCCAGCAATCTTAGTTATAGTTGGAATACCTAGCTCAAATGCGGGTAATGGAGTTGTTGGAGTTAGCAATATATCGTAATTTTCAAAGAATCTATAGAAAAATTCATAGAGATTCTGTCTTACTGCCCAAGCCTTACCAATATCAAATGCGTTATATGAAATTCCCGCTTCAACAACTCTAACCAAATCGGGACTCAGATCCTCTCGTCTTTTTTCCAATTCCTTTTTTAAATCATAACCATATCCCATACTGGCTAAAACATTTATGCCAAATTCTGGTTTTCTTAATTTTATCTTAGCATTTTCGATATCCCAACTAAATTTATTAAATTTTTGAACACTATCCAAAAATTTCTTTTCGACTTCAGATTCTATAGCTTTATTAAAACCTAGATCTATAGAGTAACCAATTTTTAATTTTTTAGGTATATCCTTAAGACATCCTAAATAATTAATCCCTTCGTCTGGAAAAGTGTTTTTATCAGAAGGATGGAATCCTTTCATAACATCTAACATTAAAGCAGCATCTTTTACATAACGTACAATTGGACCATAATGATCCATAGACCAAAAAGATATACCAACAGTAGGATATCTAGGAACGCGACCAAATGTAGGTTTTAAACCATATACTCCGCAAAAACAACTAGGGAGTCTTATTGATCCCCCTCCATCAGAACCTAGAGCTAATGGTCCTAGCCCACTAGCGATAGATGCAGCTGCTCCTCCACTCGATCCTCCAGACGTTCTCTCAAGATTCCAAGGATTTTTAGTTTCCCCAAAAACTTTATTTTGAGTAACCGCTAAATGACCAAATTCAGGGGTATTTGTTTTTCCCATTATTACACATCCTGCATTTTTTAGTCTTTGAACAGCAATATCATCTTGTTCTGGGATAAAATTTTCGTACAATTTTGAACCATAAGTTGTTCGAATTCCTTTAGTTTGCATTAAATCCTTAATACTTGTTGGAATTCCGTGTAATTTACCTAATTTTTCTCCTCTTTTAACTGCATCATCAGCTTTTTTCGCCATTTCCTTAGCCAATTCGAAAGTTGGAGTACAGTATGCGTTGATTATTGGATTTACTTTTTTAATTCGTTCAATAAAAATTTCGGTAATTTCTAGTGAACTTAAATCTTTAGCTTTTATTTTCTTTACCATATCACAGGCAGACATAAAGCAAATATCATTTTTATTCAATTTTAATTTCCTCATCATAATTGAAAATAATAATAGTATTTGATATCATATTATATAAATAATTATAAAAAAAGAATTAGAAAGAACTCTTAAGTTAATTGAGGTCTTTTATCTTGCCATGGTGCAATTTCTTCAAAAGCTTTAGAGACTTGAAGTACAGTTAAATCATCGTATCTCTTTCCTATTATTTGCATCCCAATTGGTAATCCTTCGGAAGAAAATCCACAAGGTATGGAAGCAGCAGGATGTCCTGTCAAATTGAATGGATACGCATGAGCAAACCATCCGGTGAGAAAACTTTTCTTTCCCCCTATTTTCAATGGAGAAAAGATATCAGAATTAAAGGCAGGAGTAGCATTCGTGGGAGTAAGTAAAATATCGAAATCGTTGAAATGTTTATAGCATTGTTCGTATAGTGCTTTTCTCAAATCCATGGCTTTCATAATATCTTGTCCTGAATAAGTATATCCTGCATCTACTACTCTTACTAAGTTAGGATCGAGTTTATCCCGCCATTCTTTTAAGTCAGATTTAAGGTCATAGGCTAAAAATGAGCTAAACAAGAGATTTAAGACGTAATCTGGTTTCCTTAATTTTATTTTTGATTCTTCAATTGTCCATCCATAGCTTTCGAATTTTTGGATGCTATTCATAAAAGACTTCTCAACATCTGGATCTATCGCTTTAATAAATCCTAGATTTAACGAATACCCGATTTTTAAATTTTTAGGTCTTTTATTTATTAATTCCAAATAGCTAAAATTTTCTTTAGGTAAACTAAACTTATCACCTTCAAAAGGTCCTGCAATAATATCTAGCATTAAAGCGGCATCTTTTACATATCTTACAATAGGTCCATATTGATCTATATTAACCTCACTCAGTAAACCTACCGTTGGATAAACTGGAACTCTTCCG
This sequence comes from Candidatus Hermodarchaeota archaeon, assembly GCA_048885945.1. Classification (GTDB taxonomy): domain Archaea; phylum Asgardarchaeota; class Lokiarchaeia; order Sigyniarchaeales; family SOKP01; genus LW40-45. The sequence goes on from JBHLLE010000363.1 coordinate 3,724, forward strand.
TAACTTGGTTTGATCCCATAAACTCCACAAAATGAGCTTGGGGTTCTTATAGAACTCCCTCCATCAGCTCCTAAAGCTAAATATCCTAAACCTGAAGCCATAGAAGCAGCGGCTCCACCACTAGATCCTCCTGGTGTTCGATCCAATTTCCATGGATTGCATGTTTTTCCAAAAATAAGATTTTCAGTATAAGGCCAAAAGCCAAATGCTGGCATATTAGTTTTTCCTAAAATAACACTACCAGCATTTTTTAATCTTTTGACGCAAATATCGTCTTCTTCTGGTATATGATTTTCAAATAATTTCGAGCCAAATGTTGATCTAACTCCTTTTATAGGCATTTCATCTTTGATGGAAATAGGTAATCCATGCAAAGTCCCTAAAGATTCTCCTTTTTCACTTAGATTATCTGCATTTTTTGCAGCATCTCTAGCTAATTCAAAAGTTGGTGTGCAAAACGCATTTAAAAGTGGATTTATCTCTTCAATTCTTTCTATAAGTAATTCTGTAATCTCCAGAGAAGTTATTTCTTGATTTTTTAATCTTTCCAACATGTCAAACGCTGACATGTAAGCCAAATCTTCTTTATTCAATTCTCTCAACTATAAAATTGTTTAATATGAAAATAATAGAGTTAACTTTTTATATAAAGATATAGAATAAGTAAAAAAAGGGTGTTTAAATTATAAAATTGGTCTCTTATCTTGCCACGGCGCAATCTCTTCAAACACTTTTGAAACTTGAAGAACAAGCAAGTCATTAAATCTATTCCCAACAATTTGCATACCAATAGGAAGCCCATCACGACTCCATCCACATGGAATTGTTGCTGCTGGAAAACCAGTCAAATTAAAAGGAAATGTAAATGGTTGCCAACCCGTGGGTGATACTCCAATCCCATTTATTTTAAGGGGAAACATCATACCTAATTCAAACGCGGGAATTGCAGTCGTAGGTGTAATTAAAATATCATATTTCTTGAAAAAGGGGTAAAAACTTTCGTAATATTTTTGGCGTTGATGTAGAGCTTTCATTACCGCAGTTCCAGGATACATTAAACCGGCATCTACTAATTTGAGCAAATCTGGGTCTATTTTATCTCTC